>NZ_JBTOPV010000079.1:0-340 GCF_055284355.1 Pseudomonas sp. HP_01
GACAATGGTTGCATTCAGGTGCCCGATCAGAATCTCGATCAGTGCATCGCCCAGCACCATCTTGCCGGCCTGCCGCATCTCCTGACGCACCAGAAACAGCATCGGCCGCAGACTCATCCGCGCCGCCGCCATGCCCGGCGGAATGGGCACCATCCCGATCAGGTTGATGCCCAAACTCACCCAGTCCAGCGGGTCGCGCTTGTCACTGGTCGCCAGCCGGACAATGTCATTCAGCGCATCGACCAGCGCCATGATGTTGCCCACCACCGGCAGCCCGCCGGCCACGGTCTTGATCCGCTCAAGCGTGACAACCCCGCCGCTGATGTCCTGCAGCCAGGCA
>NZ_JBTOPV010000080.1:0-321 GCF_055284355.1 Pseudomonas sp. HP_01
CGGTCATCTGCTCGGCCTGAAGCTCGATGAGCATGAACTGCTCAGCTACGAGCGCGACGACCTCCACCGCGAGATCAGCCGGCACCAAGGCAATAACCTGCTGCAAACCCAACAGTGGGATCCTGCGGGACGCCTTCAAGAACAACTGCTAGGACGAGCAGACGACAAATCCACGCTCATAAAACGCGCATACACCTACGACGCCGCCGACCAGCTCACCGACATCAATGACAGCCGTCGCGGCCCGCTCTCCTATCGCTACGACCCGGTAAGCCGCCTGCTAAGCGCCACCAGTCGCCTCGGCACCGAAACCTTCGCCTT
>NZ_JBTOPV010000081.1:0-321 GCF_055284355.1 Pseudomonas sp. HP_01
GTGCGCTTGCTCGCGATTGCGATGGGTCAGCTGAATATCCGGTGGCTGACACACTGCGTTCGCGGGCAAGCGCGCTCCTACAGGTGATTTGCGCCCTCCGTTAATCCGCGCTCCTGTGGGTGATCCGCGCTTGACGCCCAACTCGCAGGTGGGAAATCGCAGGGTCATATGGAGCGGATCGAGTTCTGCTTCTGCCCGAAGGGCGTAGGAGTGCGCTTGCTCGCGATTGCGATGGGTCAGCTGAATATCCGGTGGCTGACACACTGCGTTCGCGGGCAAGCGCGCTCCTACAGGTGATTTGCGCCCTCCGTTAATCCGCGC
>NZ_JBTOPV010000082.1:0-317 GCF_055284355.1 Pseudomonas sp. HP_01
AGACGCTGGTCTTTTCCTGGCTGAAGCCGGTCTACAGAAACACCGCGTACTTTAGTGGGACCGGCTTTAGCCTGGAAGACGTCGGGTGTCACACCGCGCAGCAATTGACGTACTGCAGATCTGTAGGAGCGCGCTTGCCCGCGAATGCGTAGTCACGGACGACCATTATGCGTCGGATGTACCGGCCTCTTCGCGGGCAAGCGCGCTCCTACACCGATCGGCGGCGAACAGCGAGATCTGGTGGGAGACGCTGGTCTTTTCCTGGCTGAAGCCGGTCTACAGAAACACCGCGTACTTTAGTGGGACCGGCTTTAGCC
>NZ_JBTOPV010000083.1:0-308 GCF_055284355.1 Pseudomonas sp. HP_01
TAAGAAATGGTAGGAGTGAGCTTGCTCGCGATGCGGTGTGTCAGCCGAGACGGTTGTCACTGGGCCGCCGCTTCGCGACCGTCGTAACCTCCGATTGCTCCTACAGGAGATTTGCGTTCGACACGGATTTTGGAGGCGGGTAAGAATTTGCGTTCGACACGGATTTTGGAGCCGGGTGAGAATTTGCGCTCGACGCCGATTTTGGAGGCGGGTAAGAAATGGTAGGAGTGAGCTTGCTCGCGATGCGGTGTGTCAGCCGAGACGGTTGTCACTGGGCCGCCGCTTCGCGACCGTCGTAACCTCCGATT
>NZ_JBTOPV010000084.1:0-298 GCF_055284355.1 Pseudomonas sp. HP_01
AAGGCGTCCGGCGTCACACCCCAAATTGGAGGTGTACATGCTGGCTTCTTCCCGGCTGAAGCCGGTCCCACTGTCGGATCGCGTTTAAATAGTGGGACCGGCTTTAGCCGGGAAGGCGTCGGGCGTTACACCCCGAAATTGGAGGTGTACATGCTGGCTTCCTCCCGGCTGAAGCCGGTCCTACTGACGGATCGCGTTTAAATAGTGGGACCGGCTTTAGCCGGTAAGGCGTCGGGCGTTACACCCCGAAATTGGAGGTGTACATGCTGGCTTCTTCCCGGCTAAAGCCGGTCCTACT
>NZ_JBTOPV010000085.1:0-284 GCF_055284355.1 Pseudomonas sp. HP_01
GAACGCACATCTCCTGTAGGAGCAATCGGAGGTTACGACGGTCGCGAAGCGGCGGGCCTGTGACATTAATGTCGGCTGACACACTGCCATCGCGAGCAAGCTCACTCCTACAATTTCGTACCCGCATCCAAAATCCGCGTCGAACGCAAATTCTTACTCGCCTCCAATATCCGCGTCGAACGCACATCTCCTGTAGGAGCAATCGGAGGTTACGACGGTCGCGAAGCGGCGGGCCTGTGACATTAATGTCGGCTGACACACTGCCATCGCGAGCAAGCTCACTC
>NZ_JBTOPV010000086.1:0-270 GCF_055284355.1 Pseudomonas sp. HP_01
TGGGTTTGCAGCAGGTTATTGCCTTGGTGCCGGCTGATCTCGCGGTGGAGGTCGTCGCGCTCGTAGCTGAGCAGTTCATGCTCATCGAGCTTCAGGCCGAGCAGATGACCGCTGCCGTAGGTGAGCCAACTGACGCGGTGTCCATCAGGCCTGATAGTCGCGACGCGGTTATTCAGCGCGTCGTACTCGTGCTGCCAAACGGCAACCAGTGGCTTGTCCAGATTCGAGTAATGCTGATGCTCGCGCAGCAGGTTGCCGGCCGGGTCGTGA
>NZ_JBTOPV010000087.1:0-248 GCF_055284355.1 Pseudomonas sp. HP_01
TGCAGTGCAGCGTATGCCGTCTTCCCGGCTAAAGCCGGTCCCACATTTGCGTTCACATCCAATATCACTGACTGCACGCGTTGTTTTAGTGGGACCGGCTTCAGCCGGGAAGAGGCCTTGGTGCGCGACGACAATTTTGCAGTGCAGCGTATGCCGTCTTCCCGGCTAAAGCCGGTCCCACATTTGCGTTCACATCCAATATCACTGACTGCACGCGTTGTTTTAGTGGGACCGGCTTCAGCCGGGAA
>NZ_JBTOPV010000088.1:0-239 GCF_055284355.1 Pseudomonas sp. HP_01
GATGCCCGACGCTTTCCCGGCTAAAGCCAGTCCTACAGGGTAATGCGGTGGATTCGCAGGACCGGCTTCAGCCGGGAAGAGGCCAGTGTGAACACCCTCAGTCTTGCGGTGTGACACCTGACGCATTTCCGGCTAAAGCCAGTCCTACAGGGTAATGCGGTGGATTCGCAGGACCGGCTTCAGCCGGGAAGAGGCCAGTGTGAACACCCTCAGTCTTGTGGTATGACACCTGACGCCTT
>NZ_JBTOPV010000089.1:0-203449 GCF_055284355.1 Pseudomonas sp. HP_01
ATACACCGGCTGCAGGTCTTCGCGCTTGAGCAGCACGTTGTTGCCCAGGCGCGCGGAAAGCTGGCGTGCGGCGTGCAGCGGGGTTTCCACGGCAACGTCATAGACGCGGGAGTTGAGGATCTTTTTGACGTAGTGCTCGAGCATCGGGGAAGAATCGCTGGCGAAGGGGCAAGACCCGGAAGTCTACCCCTCGCCCCGGCGCACGACCACATCAAGACTCAGGCTTTGACCACGGCATGTCGTTATACTGCCGGCCCTCGGACCTATCGCTATTCCCTGTAACAGCACGCTAGACCGCGATGGCATTCCCGCTGTCACCGATTCGTCGCTGACACACCGCCTTCGTGGGCAAGCGCGCTTACAGGTCGTCATTCTCAACCGGAGCCCACCTCGCATGACCCAGGATCAACTCAAACAGGCCGTTGCCCAGGCCGCCGTCGATTTCATCCTTCCGAAACTCGACGACAAAAGCATCGTGGGCGTGGGCACCGGCTCTACCGCCAATTGCTTCATCGACGCACTGGCCCTGCACAAAGGCGCGTTCGACGGCGCAGTCGCGAGCTCCGACGCAACGGCCGCACGCCTCAAGGCCCACGGCATTCCGGTGTATGAACTGAACACGGTCAGCGACCTGGAGTTTTACGTCGACGGCGCCGATGAAAGCGACGAGCACCTGAACCTTATCAAAGGCGGCGGCGCAGCCCTGACCCGCGAGAAGATCGTGGCCGCCGTGGCGAAAACCTTCATCTGTATCGCTGACGCCAGCAAGCTGGTGCCGGTGTTGGGCGCGTTTCCCCTGCCGGTCGAAGTGATCCCGATGGCTCGCAGCCACGTGGCCCGCGAACTGGTGAAGCTGGGCGGCGATCCGGTTTACCGCGAGGGCGTGCTGACGGACAACGGCAACATCATCCTCGATGTGCACAACATGAACATCACCAACCCGTCGGAAGTGGAAGCGCAGATCAACAACATCGTCGGCGTCGTCACCAACGGCCTGTTCGCAGCGCGCCCGGCGGATCTGCTGCTGCTGGGCACTCAAGAAGGCGTGAAAACCCTCAAGCGCTGATTGTCGCGGGGCAAGGCGAATCCAAGCGGGGATGCCTTGCCCTCAGCGCTTCTTGAACACATAAAACAGGTTCGGTTCGCTCACGACGTACAACGTGCCGTCGTCCCCCATGGCGATGCCCTCCGCTTGGGGCACGCTTTTGCTCAGGCCCATGCTGCCCTTGGTCAGTGACACGTTGGCGACCGGCTTACCCTCGGTGTCCAGCTCGAGAATCTGCCGCGACTCATCCGACAGCGCCAGCAAATGCCCACTGCGTTCATCGAACTGCAGACTGGAAAGGTCACGAACGAACAGGCCCGCATCCCGCTGCTTGCTGGACGTTACTTCCAGGATATTCGGGGAGTGGGTTCCCGCGTCGGGAAAGCCGCGCACTTCGATGATCTGCACCGGCCGCCGCTCTTTGGCGACGAACAGGCGGCGGCCCTGATTATCATAGGCCAGGCCTTCAAAGCCGTTGTTGCCGCCGGCGTCAATGCCCAGGGTCAGTTGCTCGGCATCGGCCGCGTCGAGGAAAGTCGTGTCGTCATCCACGTGAACCTTGATCAGCCGCTGACTGTGCTCGTCGCTGATAACGTAGATTCCGGGGCTGATGTACTCGACCGCTTCGGCGTCCCCGAACCCGGTCAGGGGAATTCGTCTGAGAATCCGCCCTTCCAGGCTCAGCTCGACCAACTCGGGGTTTTTGTTGGTGACGGTAAAGAGGGTCTTGCGCTGCGGATCAAAGCTGAGGGCCGAGACGTTCGCCTCCAAACCGTCGATGGCCCGCGCCTCAATCTCGACCTCATAGGCGTCGAGGCCCAGCGCTTGAGCGTCACTGGATTGCCAGAGCACGTACCAGTTGAACCAGAGCCGCTCGACGAGCCGGTATTCGCGCGCCACGAAAAACGACGCGGTCAGTATCAACAGGACAAGTAACGTGAGCGCGACGCTCTGGAACGGGGTGACACGACGCATGCAGGGGGCTCGACTTCAGTGGGGCGAATTTAATAGCACCGTATTCTGAAGCCAAACTGAAAGCGATGTGACATCTCGTTCGACCTTTTCAGGTTCAAGCGGGAACGCGAAGACGCTCAAGCCGAAACCGGCCCGGCGTCACTGCCGCTTGAAGCTGTAAAACAGGTTGGGCTCGCTGACCATGTAAATCGTGCCGTTCTCGTCCATCGCCACGCCTTCCGCGCGCGGGATTGTGTCGCTCAGACCGTTGAACCCGTGCAGCAGCGTCATGAAGCTGACCTGATTACCCTTGCCGTCCAGCTCCAGCAGCATGTGTGACTCGGCGGACAGCACCAGCAAATGTCCGGTATTCTGGTCCGCGTACAGGGACGACAGATTGCGCACGATCAGGTTGTCATTGATCAGCTTGCGCTTCTCGCCTTTCACTTCGCTGCTGCCATCGGCTTTCCAGCTGTACAGCGCTGGCGGACGCTCTTCGCCAAACAGGAACTGCTGATCCCGTGGGTCCCAGGCCACGCCTTCGAACGCTTTATTCTGATCCTTCGACCGACCGAGGTCGTACTTGGGGAAGTCGGCGATGTTCAACGTTTTGGTTTCGGGCGTGACGTGGACGATGGTCATCAAGTGCTGGCGCTCATCGACGATGGCAATCAGGCCGTCGCCCAGAACGGCAACACCTTCAGGGTTGCCCCAGCCTTCAAGCGGAATCTTGCGAATCACATCGCCGGTCAGCGTGATCTCGGAAAGGAAAGGGTTTTTGCCCATCACCGAGTACAGGGTTTTGGTCGCCGGGTCGTAAGACAGATCCGAGGCCTCGTCCTTTTCCATGCCGGCCAGCGGCTTGGCGTCGATGTCGACCTTGTAATCCGGCAGCCAGATACCCGCCGCGCGCTCGGCCGGCGTGACGTTGCGCTCGCGCAGCCACAACATGCCGCGATCGTCCCAGTGCCAGGCGTACGACAGACCAGCCAGGATCACCAGCGCTGCAACGAGCAGCCACCACCAACGGAAACGCAGACGGCTTTTACGCTGTGTCATCCGCGAACGTCGCTTTCGAAACGGCTCTGGCCTGTCAGCTCCAGCACGATCTCATCGCCAACAGTGAATGGTCCTACGCCTGCGGGCGTGCCGGTCATGATCAGGTCACCGGCCTGCAGTGAGAACTGCGACGCCATGTGCTGGATCATCGGCACGATCGGGTTGAGCATGTGATTGCTGTTGCCGTCCTGACGGACTTCGCCGTTGATGGTCAGGCGAATGGCGATGTCGGTCAGATCGGGGTAGGCGTCAGCGGATACGAACGGCGCAATGACCGCCGCGCCGTCGAACGACTTGGCGATTTCCCACGGCAGGCCTTTCTCTTTCAGCTTCGACTGCACGTCGCGCAGCGTCAGGTCCAGGCCCGGAGCGAAGCCGGAGATCGCGTCGAGGACTTCTTCGCGGCTCGGGTTCTTGCTCAGCGGCTTGCCGATCAGCACGACAATCTCGGCTTCGTAATGCACCGAACCCCGGTCCTGAGGAATGCTGAAGCCACCCTCGATCCCGACCACGCAGCTGCCCGGCTTGATGAACAGCAGCGGCTCGGTGGGGACCGGGTTGTCCAGCTCCTTGGCGTGCTCGGCGTAATTGCGGCCGATGCAGACGACTTTACCCAGCGGAAAGTGAACCTTGGTGCCGTCGACGTACTTGTGCTGATAGCTCATGAGCGCTCCTGAAATGCTTGTTGTAATGGGGGAACCGCTTACACCGCGAAGATTTTGCCGGGGTTCATGATGCCGTTCGGGTCGAACACCGCTTTGACGGCCTTCATGTATTCGATTTCCACCGGCGAGCGGCTGTAGTGCAGGTAGTCGCGCTTGGTCATGCCGACGCCGTGCTCGGCGGAGATCGAGCCGTTGTACTTTTGCACGATCTCGAACACCCACTTGTTCACCGTCGCGCACTTGGCAAAGAACTCGTCCTTGCTCAGGTTTTCCGGCTTGAGGATGTTCAGGTGAAGGTTACCGTCGCCGATATGGCCAAACCACACGATTTCGAAATCCGGGTAATGCTGGCCAACGATCGCGTCCACTTCAGCGAGGAATGCCGGAACCTTTGAAACGGTGACCGAGATGTCGTTCTTGTAAGGCGTGAAGTGAGAGATGGTTTCCGAAATGTATTCGCGCAGCTTCCACAGATTCTGCAGTTGCTGTTCGCTCTGGCTCATCACGCCATCCAGCACCCAGCCCTGCTCGACGCAGTGCTCGAAGGTTTCCAGCGCGTGGTTCGCCACTTCTTCGGTGGTCGCTTCGAATTCCAGCAGCGCGTAGAACGGGCATTCGGTTTCGAACGGAGAAGGCACGTCACCGCGCGCCATGACCTTGGCCAGCGCCTTGTCCGAGAAGAACTCGAATGCGGTGAGGTCCAGCTTGCTCTGGAACGCGTGCAGCACCGGCATGATGGCGTTGAAGTCGGTGGTCCCGAGAACCATCGCGGTGAGGTTTTTCGGCGCGCGGTCCAGACGCATGGTCGCCTCGACCACGAAGCCCAGCGTGCCTTCAGCGCCAATGAACAGCTGACGCATGTCGTAGCCGGTGGCGTTTTTGATGAGGTCTTTGTTCAGTTCGAGCAGGTCGCCCTTGCCGGTGACCACTTTGAGGCCCGCGACCCAGTTGCGGGTCATGCCGTAGCGAATCACTTTGATCCCGCCGGCGTTGGTGCCGATGTTGCCGCCGATGTTGCTGGAGCCCGACGACGCGAAGTCCACCGGGTAATACAAGCCGTTTTCTTCGGCGAGATTCTGCAGCTGCTTGGTGACCACGCCTGGCTGGCAGATGGCAGTGCGGTCTGTCAGGTTGAGTTCGAGCACCTGATTCATGTAATCGAAGTTGACGACCACCTCACCGTTGGCGGCAACGGCGGCGGCGGACAACCCGGTGCGGCCGCCCGAAGGGACCAGCGCAACCTTGCGATCATTGGCCCAGCGGACGATCGCCTGGACCTGTTCGGTGGTCTTGGGGAAGACGATGGCGGTGGGTGCGGGCGCGAAATGTTTGGTCCAGTCCTTGCCGTAGGTTTCGAGGGAATCGGCGTCGGTCAGGACCTTGCCAGGCTCAACCAGGGTCTTCAGCTCATCTATCAGCGCAGGATGGGTCATCAACAGAACTCTCGAACAATTCATGGTCATCCTGAGAACGGCTCACGTCCAGGAATGGGGTGTTTCGCGGGGTGCATATGCTAGCATACGCCCCCCGCCAATCGAGCTTTCGGCCGATTTGCGCGCGCTTCACTTACTGCCATTTCTCTCCGGGACACAGGTTTACGCAGATGAGCAAGACTTCCCTCGACAAGAGCAAGATCAAGTTCCTTCTTCTCGAAGGCGTCCACCAGTCCGCGGTCGACGTCCTGAAGGCCGCCGGTTACACCAGCATTGAGTACCACACCAAGTCTCTGCCGGAAGCCGAACTGAAGGAAAAGATTGCCGACGCTCATTTCATCGGTATTCGTTCCCGCACCCAACTGACTGAAGAACTGTTCGACAGCGCCAAGAAACTGGTCGCGGTCGGCTGCTTCTGCATCGGTACCAACCAGGTTGACCTGAACGCAGCCCGCGAACGCGGCATCGCTGTGTTCAACGCCCCCTACTCCAACACCCGTTCGGTGGCGGAGCTGGTGCTGGCCGAGGCCATCCTGCTGCTGCGCGGTATCCCGGAGAAGAACGCTTCCTGCCACCGTGGCGGCTGGATCAAGAGCGCGGCCAACTCGTTCGAGATTCGCGGCAAGAAGCTCGGCATCATCGGCTACGGCTCGATCGGCACTCAGCTGTCGGTCCTGGCTGAAGGCCTGGGCATGCAGGTGTACTTCTACGACACCCTGACCAAGCTGCCGCTGGGCAACGCCACTCAGGTGTCCAGCCTGAACGAGCTGCTGGGCATGGCCGACATCGTCACCCTGCACGTTCCGGAAACCAACGAAACCCAGTGGATGATCGGCGAGAAAGAAATTCGCACGATGAAGAAGGGCGCCATCCTGATCAACGCGGCACGCGGCACGGTGGTCGAGCTCGACGCCCTGGCTGACGCGATCAAGGATCAGCACCTGATCGGCGCGGCCATCGACGTGTTTCCGGTCGAGCCACGCTCCAACGACGACGTGTTCGAAAGCCCTCTGCGTGGCCTGGACAACGTGATCCTGACACCGCACATCGGCGGCTCGACCGCTGAGGCCCAAGCCAACATCGGTCTGGAAGTGGCAGAGAAACTGGTCAAGTACAGCGACAACGGTACGTCGGTCTCCTCGGTCAACTTCCCGGAAGTGGCCCTGCCGGCTCACCCAGGCAAGCACCGCCTGCTGCACATCCACCAGAACATCCCGGGCGTGCTGATGGAGATCAACAAGGTCTTCGCGGAAAACGGTATCAACATCTCAGGTCAGTTCCTGCAGACCAACGAGAAAGTCGGTTACGTGGTGATCGACGTCGACGCCGAGTATTCCGATCTGGCGCAAGAGAAACTGCAGCACATCAAAGGCACCATCCGTAGCCGCGTTTTGTTCTAAGACATTGGTTTCGGGGTGATAAAAAGGAGACCTTCGGGTCTCCTTTTTTTGTGCGCCGCGGGGGCGAATTATGCAGAGGCGTTGAGTCATCCAACATGGATGCCACAGACAGATCGCATTCGCGGGCAAGCGCGCTCCTACAACGGGATTGCGGCGACACACGCCTATGCGGCGTGCCCCAAGCCATACATGGCATCTGCGGGTACGCCATACGCGTTATTTAACCGTGATGGTGATTTTCTGCGACTCGACCGGCGGGTTCAGTGGCACGTGGTTCTTGTCGCCGACCAGCAGTTGCAGGGTGTGCTGGCCCGGCGTCAGGTTCAGCTCGGTTTCGGTCTGGCCCTTGCCGAAGTGGCGGATGTTGTCGGTGGTTGGCAGCGGCGCGTTCATGTCGGGTTGATCCTTGACGTCGATCAGCAGGTGATGATGCCCGGTGTCCAGGACGTCAACGCCGGCCGGGGCGACGCCCATGCCCTTGAGGCCGAACTGCACCTTGAATGCGCCGTTGACGGTCGCGCCATCCTTCGGTGAGATGATGTAAACCTCGGCGCCCGCAGGGGATGCCGTGCGTGGCATGTCCTCGGCCTGGGCCAGCAAGCTCGCCCCCAACAGCAGTCCGGTCAGGGCAGTTCTCGCAAATAACGTCTTCATGATCTCTCCGTTTTTATCGATGTGCGGCTGGCGGGTTCGGGGATTGAAGCTTCTCGTTGCCGACAGACAACCGCTCAGGAACAGCCTTTACCTTAGCTGCGGTTGGCCGCGAAGTGTTTCGCTGAGTGGCGGGATGTAGAAGATTTCATGTTGGACCGATGCTACAGCTCGAAGGGTTCGTTCCCGCGCCGTCTGAACCAGCCGGTCAGCGACAGCCGCTCGCGGGTCGAGGGCATGACTTCGTGGGGCATGTCACCCGAGAGGAACACCACAAGGCAGCCGCCGGTGGGCTGCACGTCATACTCGACGCCGTCCTTGAGGTACATCCGCAACTGACCGCCATGCTCTGGTAACCAGCCGTCGTTGAGGTAGACGACCGCCGAAACCATACGTTTGTCGTCATCGCGAAAGCGGTCGACATGCTTGAGGTAGAAGGCGCCGGGCGGATAGAGCGCGAAGTGGCTTTCATAATCCTCAAGGCCCAGAAACAGGCCCCGGTTCAGCGCTTGACGCAGGCTCTCCATCAGATCCAGATAACGATCGCAGGGCTCGGCCTGCCCCGCCTCCAGCCACTGAATGTGATCGCCGCGAATCCCCTCGCGAACCTCCTGCGCCGGCCCTCGCCCCACTGCTGCAGGCGCGAGCTCTCCCTGAACGGCACGCGTGCGGCATTCAAGCGCCAGTTCACCGGTCAGGGTGTCGGGCAGGAAGATGTTCTGCTGCGACCAGCCACGCTCGGCCAGGTCGTCGACAATTCGCAACAGAAGCGGGTGATCAGGGGATATGCGCATGGCGCGCATAGTATCCATACGCCGATTAATCCGACAGAGCCTGCAGTCCGGCGAATGAGGAATATTTTTGCGGGTTTGAATACGCCCGGCGGTTTTGTCCTGCCGCTGATCGAACCCGAGGTTTTTAGCGGGGTCTGGCAAGTGTTAACTCGACAAATCCCCGCTGCCCCACCGAGAATGGCGGCCTGCCGACAGGAGTCTCTAATGCGCCGTCTGTTTTTCCTGCTGTTGATGTTCTGCACTTTGCCCGCCTGGGCAGACGGCCACGATCAGCTGTACAAGCTCGCCGGCTGGCCGGAACAACGCGCTCATTTTGTCGATGCCTTGAAAGCCGCCCAACAGCGTTACCGCAACAGCCTTCCGCCCGCCGTGTTCGACGCTCTGGTGAGCAACAGCAATCAGCGTTTTGCCCCGCAGGCGATGGACCAGCGCGGGGAGCAAATGCTGCGCCAGACGCTGCAGGACCCGAACCCTGCACTGCAGTTTTTCCAGTCGCCGCTAGGTCGCAAGATCGTCAGTGCCGAGCTCACCGCGACGCGCCCGGACCAACTGGCCAAAAACGCTCAAGGCCTGCCGCACATTCAGGCGGACGACAATCGTCTGCTGATCATCGGCCACTTGGCCAACGCGCTCCCCGCCAAGGAAGCTGGTGCCGAGGTCAGCATGGCGATTGCTGGCGTCGCCGCCGACAGCCTGAGTTCGATGATTCCAGGCCTGATGGGCGGCGGAACGACCCAGGCGATGCTCGACAGTCAGCGTCAGCGGCTCATGGGGCAGATCGGCAAGGACGTAAACAACACGCTGCTTTATGTTTACCGCGACCTGTCGGATGGAGAACTGGACGAGTTCGCCACCTTCGCCGAGTCAAACGAAGGCAAGGCCTATTACCAGGCAGCGCTGGCCGCTGTTCGCGCGGGATTGGCGGTTGGGCAGACTGTCAAATGACGTCAGTGGGACCGGCTTCAGCCGGGAAGAGGACTGAGTAAACACCCCCCATCTTTCGGTGTGACCACTGAAGCCTTCCCGGCTAAAGCCGGTCCCACACTCGCTATGTCTGCCGGGAAACCTGCCCTTCGAGCCCTACCCCATTCGCTCCGTCAGAAACTCAAAAAACCGCGCGCGCAACTCGGGTGACTCGTTGACCAGATGGTGACGCGCTTGGTGCAACATGAAGATCTGCGGCTCGGCGAACTTGTCCTTGAGTACCGGCAGATTGTGTTTCCAGTCCACGGTCATGTCCGACTCGCCCTGCACGATGAGCGGGCTGCGACAGCTTCGCGGCGCGCATTCGATACGCTCGATCCATTTGGCCAGCGCGCCCACCCATACCGTCGGCAGGCGTCGCGGCTGCAACGGATCCGCCAGTAGAAAGGGGAGAAAAGTCGGGGCGTTTGAGTTTTCGCTGAAGCGTCGGTCAATGGCTTTTACGAAGCCACGCAGCAGGTGATAGCTGAGTTTCGACAGGGCCCAGCCACGCGGCCGCACAAGCGGCGCCAGCAGAATGATCTGGCCCTGCGCCGGGCTGGCATCGCCATGATGCAGCACGTGGTCGATGACAATCGCGCCGCCGGTGCTTTGCCCGCACAGGTGCCACGGCTGCGGCAGGTTGAGGCTCTCGGCTTCCACAAAAAGCCGATCAAGCACTGCCTGATATTCCGCGAAGTCAGTAATGCTTGCCCGCGCCCCACTGGACAGTCCATGGCCCGGCAAGTCGCAGGCAATCACCGCCAGCCCAAGGCCCAGCGCCCAGTCGATGACGTGCCGATACAGCCCGACGTGATCGTAAAAGCCGTGCATCAGTACCAGCGTGCCGACCGGCTGATCAGGCATCCACCACTGCGTGACGATGTCGTAGCCGCCCACTTCAACGCGCCCGATCCGGCTGCTGATCGAGCCATCCGGGCCGAGCGCGTTCAAACCATAGAAACGCTGATAAGCCCGGGCCTCTTCAGACGGCGCTTGCGACGCGCTCAGCGGCAATAGCTCAGCACGCAGGTGGTCAGGGTCAAACGTGTCGGACATCGGAATTCCAGATGAGAGTGTGTAGGAAGCGGCCGCACGGAAGTGTCATCTGTCCGCTGCGGCGTGGCAAGTTACGCGACCTAAATCCATGGGCGGTCCGTCTACCCAGTCGCGAGACAAATCTGTAGCCTGCAAAACTTTCCGATTCTCATTTGAGCCACTGCATGAAACGCAGCCTTTACGTCGTCATCGCACTGTTGGTGCTCATCGGGGGCGCGGGTGCCTGGTACATCCACGGCAAGCAGCCGTTCCGCGATGGCGAAATGAGCCTCGCCGGGCTGCAGGCCCCGGTCACCGTGGCTTACGACGAGCGCGGCGTGCCGCATATACGTGCCGACAACCAAGACGATCTGTACCGCGCCCTGGGCTACGTCCACGCTCAGGACCGTCTGTTTCAGATGGAAATCCTGCGCAGGCTGGCGCGCGGCGAGCTGGCTGAGGTTCTTGGCCCCAAGCTGGTCAACACCGACAAGCTGTTCCGCAGCCTGCGCATCCGCGAGCACGCCGATGCCTATGTCGCGCGTCAGGACAAGAACACGCCGGCGTGGAAGGCGCTTCAAGCGTATCTGGACGGCATCAATCAATATCAGGCGACGCATCCCAAACCGATCGAGTTCGACGTGCTGGGCATTCACGAGCGGCCGTTCACGGCGCAGGACACTCTCAGCGTCGGCGGGTATCTGGCGTACAGCTTCGCGGCGGCGTTTCGCACTGAGCCGCTGATGACCTATGTGCGGGATCAACTGGGCCCGGAGTACCTGAAAGTCTTCGATCCGGGCTGGCAGCCAAAAGGCGCGCTCGGACAATCTTCAGGGGTCAGTCAAACCCCTGCGCTGACCGGCAACGACTGGAAAGGCCTCAATGACCTGGCACTGCTCAGCCAGCAGGCGCTGGAGAAAGCCGGCCTGCCGCAGTTCGAGGGCAGCAATGCGTGGGCAGTGTCCGGCAGCCGCACCCAGAGTGGCAAACCGCTGCTGGCGGGCGATCCGCACATTCGTTTCTCGGTGCCGGCGGTCTGGTACGAAGCGCAGCTGACCGCGCCGGGCTTTGAGTTGTACGGGCATTTTCAGGCCCTCAATCCCTTCGCCCTGCTCGGCCACAATCTGGATTTCGGCTGGAGCCTGACGATGTTCCAGAACGATGATCTGGACCTGATCGCCGAGAAGACTAACCCCGACAATCCCGATCAAATCTGGTACCACGGCGCCTGGGTGGACATGACGTCCCGCACCGAGCAGATCGCGGTCAAGGGTGAATCCCCCGTCACGCTTACCCTGCGGCAGTCACCCCATGGTCCGATCGTCAATGACGCGCTGGGCGCCAACGGGGCGCAACAGCCGAGCGATACCCCGATTGCGATGTGGTGGTCGTTTCTGGAGTCAGACAACCCGATCCTGCAGGGCTTTTACGAAGCCAACCGCGCCGACACGCTGGAGAAGATGCGCAGCGCCGCCGAGAAGATTCAGTCGCCGGGCCTGAACGTCGTTTACGCCAACGCCCAAGGCGATATCGGTTGGTGGGCTGCGGCGCAGTTGCCCAAGCGGCCTGTGGGGGTCAATCCAACGTTCATCCTTGATGGCAGCTCTGAACAGGCCGACAAGAATGGCTTCTACCCTTTCAGCGCAAACCCGCAGGAAGAAAACCCGACACGGGGTTATATCGTTTCGGCGAACTTCCAGCCGGTGTCGCCTACGGGCATGGAGATTCCGGGCTATTACAACCTCGCCGAGCGCGGTCGCCAGTTGAATCGCCAGCTGAGCGACGACACGGTGAAATGGAATCTTGAGAACAGCAAGGCGCTGCAACTCGGGACCAGGACGGACTACGCCGCGCAGATTCTGACGCCGCTGATTCCAGTGCTGCGCCGCGTGGTCAGTGAGCCGGAGGAGCACGATCTGCTTGAGCGCCTGGCGGCGTGGAACGGTGACTACTCAGTGGATTCGGTGGGGGCAACGCTGTTCAATCAGTTCCTGTTCAACCTGACCGATGAGGTGTTCCATGACGAGCTGAGCGATGGTCTGTTCACCACGCTGCTGTCGACCCGCCTTATTGACATGGCCCTGCCGCGACTGGCGGCCGACGCTGATTCGCCGTGGTGGAACAATCGCCATTCTCGGGAACCCGAAAGTCGCGACAATACGGTGAAGGTCGCCTGGCATGCAGCGGTCTCTCATTTGAAATCGCTGTACGGGCAGAATCCGGATGAGTGGACGTGGGGGAAGGCGCACACGCTGACCCATGAACATCCTCTGGGCAAACAGCCGCCGCTGGACATGCTGTTCAATGTCGGACCGTTCGCGGCGCCGGGTACCCATGAGGTCCCGAACAATCTGTCAGCGAGCATGGGCCCCGCGCCGTGGCCGGTTACTTACGGGCCATCGACGCGCCGCCTCATCGACTTCGCAGACCCGGCCCATGCGTTGGGCATCAACCCGGTGGGCCAAAGCGGCGTGCTGTTCGACAAGCACTACGCCGACCAGGCGCAGCGCTACATTAACGGCGAGTACGTGCCGGAGCGGCTCAGTGAAGGGGATGTGGCGGGGAACAGCAAAGAAGTGTTGAAGCTGGTGCCGGGGCGTTAACCCTGTGTGAGTGATGATCGTCCCCACGCTCCGCGTGGGGATGCCGCCCGGGACGCTCCGCGTCCATCGCTGTGACGCGGAGCGTCAGGAGATGCATTCCCACGCAGAGCGTGGGAACGATCAGCGGCCGGTATCAGTCCGGTGAGATCAATCAGTGAGAGTGAACTCGACTGTGGGACCGGCTTTAGCCGGGAAGGCGTCAGGGGTACACCGCAGCATCTACAGCGCACTCACCGGCCTCTTCCCGGCTAAAGCCGGTCCCACTAACAGCATCGCGTGCATTCAGTGGGATTTGGCTGGAACGCCAACTTGTGGGACCGGCTTTAGCCGGGAAGGCGTAGTGCGTTACGCCGGGGATCTACAGCGCACACACAGGCCCTTCCCGGCTAAAGCCGGTCCCACTAACAGCATCGCGTGCATGCAGTGGGATTTGGCTGGAACGCCAACTTGTGGGACCGGCTTTAGCCGGGAAGGCGTCAGGCGTTACACCGCAGCATCTACAGCGTACTCACCGGCCTCTTCCCGGCTGAAGCCGGTCCCACTAACAGCATCGCGTGCATGCAGTGAGACTGGCTGGAGTCCCACTAAAAGCATCGCGTGCATTCAGTGGGATTTGGCTGGAACGCCAACTTGTGGGACCGGCTTTAGCCGGGAAGGCGTTGGACGTTACGCCGCAGATCTATAGCGTACTCACCGGCCTCTTCCCGGCTGAAGCCGGTCCCACTAAAAGCATCGCGTGCATCCCGTGAGACTGGCTGGAGTCCCACTAACAGCATCGCGTGCATGCAGTGAGACTGGCTGGAGTCCCACTAAAAGCATCGCGTGCATTCAGTGGGAACATCTCACTGGAGCAGTGATCGGGATTAAACCGACTCGACCGCCTTCGCACGGCGGATGTCCGGCTGTTTCCAGCCGTCTGCCGCAGCTTCTTCGATGGCTTGCTGGATCGCGCGTTTGCGGTTGTTTTCCGCGCGTCGGCTAAAGAACCAGACCAGGAAGGTCGCGATCGACACGGCCAGCAGAATCAAACTGGCAATCGCGTTGATCTCCGGCTTTACGCCCAGGCGCACCGCCGAGAACACTTCCATCGGCAGGGTCGTCGAGCCCGGGCCGGAGACGAAGCTCGCCAGTACCAAGTCGTCCAGCGACAGGGCGAAGGACATCATCGCCCCCGCCGCCAGCGATGGCGCGATCATCGGGATGGTGATCAAAAAGAACACCTTCCACGGCCGTGCGCCAAGGTCCATTGCCGCTTCTTCGATGGACATGTCCAGCTCACGGAGACGCGCCGACACCACCACCGCCACATACGCCGCACAGAACGTCGTGTGAGCGATCCAGATGGTGACAACGCCGCGCTCCTCGGGCCAGCCGAGCAACTGCGCCATCGCCACGAACAGCAGCAACAGCGACAGACCGGTGATCACTTCGGGCATCACCAAAGGCGCCGTGACCAGACCGCCAAAGAACGTCTTGCCCTTGAAGCGGGTGATGCGTGTCAGCACGAAGGCCGCCATGGTGCCCAGCGCCACCGCCGCAACGGAGGTGTACAGCGCGATTTCCAGCGAGCGCATGACCGCGCTCATCAGTTGGGTGTTGTCGAGTAGCCCGACGTACCACTTCACCGACCAGCCACCCCAGACCGTCACCAGCTTGGAGGCGTTGAACGAGTAGATCACCAGAATGACCATGGGCGCGTAGATGAAGATCAGGCCCAGTACCAACATCAGGTTCGAGAATCGGAAGCCTCTCATGCCTTGCCCTCCAGTTCTTTGGCCTGACTGCGGTTGAACAGAATGATCGGCACGATGAGTATCAACAGCATCACCACCGCCAGCGCCGACGCTACCGGCCAGTCACGGTTGTTGAAGAATTCCTGCCAGAGCACTTTACCGATCATCAGCGTCTCGGGGCCGCCCAGCAATTCAGGGATGACGAATTCGCCCACCACCGGAATGAACACCAACATGCAGCCCGCGATGATGCCGTTCTTGGACAGCGGCACAGTGATTTTCCAGAAGCTGTTGAAGGTGCTCGAACCCAGGTCCGATGCGGCTTCCAGCAGGCTTTGGTCGTGCTTCACCAGATTCGCGTACAGCGGCAGGATCATGAACGGCAGATACGAATAGACCACGCCGATGTACACCGCGAGGTTGGTGTTGAGGATCTGCAACGGCTCGCTGATCACGCCCAGCCACATCAGAAAGGCGTTGAGCAGACCATTGTTGCTGAGGATGCCCATCCACGCGTAGACGCGGATCAGGATCGCGGTCCAGGTCGGCATCATGATCAACAGCAGCAACACCGTCTGTATTTCTTTGCGGGCGATGGAGATGCCGTACGCCATCGGATACCCGATAAGCAGACACAGCACGGTGCTGATGAACGCCATCTTCAACGAACCCAGGTACGCCGAGATATACAGGTCGTCACTGGTCAGCAGCGCGTAGTTGGCGAAGTTGAGCACGATGTCGAGCTTCTGCTCGACGTAGGTAAAGATCTCGGTGTACGGCGGAATCGCTACATCGGCTTCGGCGAAACTGATCTTGATAACGATCAGAAACGGCAGCGCGAAAAACAGGAACAGCCACAGGAACGGCACGCCGATAACGGCTTGGCGCCCGGTGGGTTTTATTCGATTGAAAGCCCGTTTTATTTTTCGGATTTTCATGAGCGCAATACCACGCCACTGTCGTCTTCCCACCAGACGAAGACTTCGTCGTCCCAGGTCGGTCGCGTGCCCTGACGCTCGGCGTTGGCGACAAACGACTGCACCAGCTTGCCCGACGGTAGCTTCACGTAGAACACCGAGTGACCGCCCAGGTAGGCGATGTCATGAACCTTGCCCCGGGACCAGTTGTGTTCGAACGACGGCTGCTCGGTGGTCACCAGCAGCTTTTCGGGACGCAGCGCGTAGGTAATGCGCTTGTCTTCCACTGACGTGGTGACGCCGTGGCCGACGTAGATTTTGCGTTCAAGTTCAGGACTGCTGATCAGCGCGTGGCCTTCCATGTCTTCGATGACTTCACCGTCGAACAGGTTGACGTTGCCGATGAACTCGCACACCAGGCGACTGGTGGGTGTTTCATAAATATCGATCGGGCTGCCGATCTGGGCGATCCAGCCCAGGTGCATGATCGCGATGCGCTCGGCCATGGTCATGGCCTCTTCCTGGTCGTGGGTCACCATCACGCAGGTCACGCCGACGCGCTCGATGATTTCCACCAATTCCAGTTGCATCTGCGAACGCAGTTTTTTGTCCAGTGCGCCCATTGGCTCGTCGAGCAGCAGAAGCTTCGGCTTTTTCGCCAGTGAGCGAGCCAGTGCCACGCGCTGACGCTGGCCGCCGGACAACTGATGCGGCTTGCGCTTGGCGTACTGGGTCATCTGCACCAGCTTTAGCATCTCGGCCACGCGGGCCTCGACTTCGGCCTTGGGCAGCTTGTCCTGCTTGAGGCCGAAGGCGATGTTGTCCGCCACGGTCATATGCGGAAACAGCGCGTAGGACTGGAACATCATGTTGATCGGACGTTCGTACGGCGGCATGTCGGTGATGTCGACGCCGTCGAGGTAAATGCGGCCTTCGGTCGGGCGTTCAAAGCCGGCAAGCATGCGCAGCAGGGTAGATTTCCCCGAGCCGGAGCCGCCAAGCAGGGCGAAGATTTCACCCTTGTTGATCTGCAGAGACACGTCGTCCACAGCAATCGTCTCATCGAACTTTTTCGTGACCCGATCGATTTTGACCAGCACCTGTTTCGGTTGCTGACCACCCTCAAGGGATTTCTTGTAGGCGCCGGAGGCAACTGCCATGGGTGAAACTCCCAACTGTTTTTGCGCCCGGCCAATGGGGCCGGGCGCCAAGGTCTTTATTTACCGGTTTTGATCTTCGTCCAGCTGCGCGTCATGACGCGCTGGATCTTGGGCGGCAGCTCGGAGTTGACGTACAGGCGCGCCTGTATCTCCTTCGAAGGATAAACCGCCCCGTCGTTACGAATGGCCTGATCCATCAACGCGCCTGAAGCCGGGTTCGGGTTGGCGTAACCCACCTGGTCACTGACCTTGGCGATCACGTCGGGCTTGAGGATGTAGTTGATGAACGCGTGAGCGGCCTTCACGTCCGGCGCATCCGAAGGGATGGCGAGCATGTCGAACCACAGGTTGCCGCCCTCTTTCGGAATCGAGTAAGCAATCTTGACGCCCTTGCCCGCCTCTGCGGCACGGGCCTTGGCCTGGAAGACGTCACCGGAGAAACCAGCAGCGATGCAGATGTCGCCGTTGGCCAGGTCAGTGATGTATTTGGACGAGTTGAAATAGGTCACGTACGGGCGGACCTTGAGCAGCTTGGCCTCGGCGGCCTTGTAGTCTTTCTCGTCGGTGCTGTTCGGATTCAGCCCCATGTAGTTGAGGACGGCGGGCAGCATCTCGTCAGCGGAGTCGAGGAACGCGACGCCACACTTTTGCAGCTTCTTGATGTTCTCGGGCTCGAACAGCGTGGCCCAGGAATCGATGGTGTCGACGCCCAGCACTTCCTTGATCTTGTCGACGTTGTAGCCGATGCCGTTGGTGCCCCACAGATACGGCACGGCGTACTGGTTGCCCGGGTCGTTCTTTTCCAGGCGCTTGAGCAGTTCGGGATCAAGGTTGGAGTAGTTGGGCAGCTGGGATTTGTCGAGCTTCTGAAACGCTCCGGCCTTGATCTGTTTGCCGAGGAAGTGATTGGACGGCACGACCACGTCATACCCGGTGTGGCCGGCCAGCAGCTTGCCTTCCAGGGTTTCGTTGGAGTCGAAAACGTCGTACTTGGTTTTGATCCCGGTGGCGGACGTGAAGTCCTCCAGCGTTGTGGTGCCGATGTAATCGGACCAGTTATAAATGCGAACGGTGGAATCCGCGTAGGCACCGGCAGCGAGCGTAAGCCCGGCCCCGAGTAGCAAGCCTTTTGAAAATAAAGAAATAGACACGTGTGCAGTCCTTTTTTAGTAGGTGGGCCTGTTGCCCGTACCGATGACAGTGACGACTGCCTGTGACACATCCGGCGCGCAACTTACCTTCGATAAACCCTTCTCGCAAAAAAACTTTTTGTGACGCGGGTGGCATGACGGCTGACGCAAAACCTGTAGGAGTGAGCTTGCTCGCGATGAGGGGGTGTCAGCGGACATCAACGTCGTATGCACTGCCGTCATCGCGAGCAAGCTCACTCCCACAGTTTGGGTGGGGCATTTGCCCCACCCGGTCAGGCTTATTTACCCGATTTGATGTTGGTCCAGCTGCGGGTCATCAAACGCTGAGTCGCCGCAGGCAAGTCGGCGATCGCGTACAACTTGGCCAGAACGTCGGCTGGTGGGTAAACGCCCGGGTCAGACGTGATGTCCTTGTCGACGAACTCGGTGGCCGCCTTGTTGCCGTTCGGGAAGTGAACGGAGTTGGTGATTTCGGCCATCACCTTCGGTTGCAGGATGAAGTTCATGAACTTGTAAGCGCCTTCGACGTTTTCGGCATCTTTCGGGATGGCGACCATGTCGTAGAAGCTGCCTGCACCTTCTTTCGGAATGTTGTAGCTGACTTTGACCTTCCCGCCCGCTTCTTCAGCGCGCGCCTTGGCCTGGTAGATGTCACCCGAGTACCCCACGGCTACGCAGATGTTGCCGTTGGCCAGGTCCGAGATGTATTTGGACGAGTGGAAGTAAGTGATCGAAGGACGAATCTTCTTGAACAGATCCTCGGCCTTCTGGATGTCTTCCTTCTTCTGGCTGTCGGTCGGCAGGCCCAGGTAATGCAGCGCCACTGGCAGCATTTCGGTTGGCGAGTCGAGGAAGCTGATACCGCAGCCTTTCAGCTTGGCGGCGTTCTCAGGCTTGAACAGCAGGTCCCACGAGTTGACCGGTGCATCAGCGCCCAAAGCAGCTTTGACCTTTTCAGCGTTGTAGCCGATACCGATCGAGCCCCACATGTACGGGAATGCGTGCTTGTTATCCGGGTCGCTGATCGACACGGCCTTCAACAGCGCAGGGTCGAGGTTTTTGTAATTTGGCAGCTTGGACTTGTCCAGCTCCTGATAGACGCCGGCCTTGATCTGCTTGGCCAGGAAGTTGTTCGACGGAACAACAATGTCGTAACCCGATTTACCGGCCAGCAGCTTGGCTTCCAGGGTCTCGTTGCTGTCGAACACGTCGTACACCACTTTGATGCCCGACTCTTTTTCGAAGTCGGCGATGGTGTTCGGTGCGATGTAATCGGACCAGTTATAGACGTGCAGGACTTTGTCATCGGCGTGTGCAGCGGCGGCCACTGCGCCCATTAGGGACAAGGCCAGGAGGGTTTTGCCAAATTTCTTCATTCGTACGGCTCCAGTGTTTTTATGTAAGCGGCGTCTAGACGGCGGATAGTCTGGCAATTTCCCGGTAAAAATTCAGCCCTGCAATGACTCAAACGTCAGGTCCAGGCACTTGCGCGCCTTTTCGATCAGCTCATCGATCTCGGCGAAGGTAATGACCAGCGGCGGCGAGATGATCATGGTGTCGCCCACGGCCCGCATGATCAGGCCATTGTTGAAGCAAAAAGTGCGGCAAATCATGCCTGCGCCTTTGCCGGCATAACGCTGCCGAGTGGCCTTGTCTTTCACCAGTTCGATGGCGCCCAGCATGCCGACGCCCCGCACTTCACCCACCAGCGGGTGATCGCTCAGCTCGCGCAGACGCTTTTGCAAATAGGGTGCCGTTTCAGACTTGACCCGTTCGACGATCTTTTCTTCACTCAGAATGCGAATGTTCTCCAGCCCCACTGCTGCTGCCACCGGGTGACCCGAGTAGGTGAAGCCGTGGTTGAAGTCGCCGCCGTCGTTCAGCACCTTGACCACTTCGTCGCGCACGATGACGCCACCCATGGGGATGTAGCCGGAGGTCAGGCCCTTGGCAATGGTCATCAGGTCAGGTTTGAGGTCGTAGAAGTCACTGCCGAACCATTCGCCGGTGCGACCAAAGCCACAGATCACTTCATCGGCCACGAAGAGGATGTCGTATTTGGCGAGGATCTCTTTGATCTTCGGCCAGTAGGTGTCGGGCGGAACGATAACGCCGCCGGCCCCCTGAATCGGCTCGGCGATGAACGCGCCGACATTGTCCACGCCCAGTTCGAGAATCCTCTTCTCCAGCTGTTCGGCCGCCCAGACGCCGAACTCGTCGGGGGTCATGTCGCCGCCTTCACCAAACCAGTAAGGCTGCGGAATGTGCACGATGCCCGGAATCGGCAAGTCGCCCTGCTCGTGCATGTAGGTCATGCCGCCCAGGCTCGCGCCGGCGACGGTCGAACCGTGGTAACCGTTGACGCGGCTGATGATGACTTTCTTGCTTGGCTGGCCCTTGATCGCCCAGTAGTGGCGAACCAGGCGCAGCACCGTGTCGTTGCCTTCGGAGCCTGAACCGGTGAAGAACACGTGGTTCATGCCCTCGGGGGCAATGTCGGAAATGGCCTTGGCCAGTTGCAGTGCCGGCGGGTGAGCGGTCTGGAAGAACAGGTTGTAGTAAGGCAGCTCGCGCATCTGCTTGCTGGCGGCATCGGCCAGTTCATCGCGACCGTACCCGATAGCAACACACCAGAGCCCGGCCATGCCGTCGAGGATCTTGTTGCCTTCGCTGTCCCAGAGGTAAACGCCCTTGGCCTTGGTGATGATGCGCGGGCCTTTCTCTTTCAGCTGCTTGAAGTCGCTGAACGGCGCCAGGTGATGATCACTGCTGAGGGCTTGCCATTCGCGGGTTTGCGGGTTGTTGGAACTCATGAATCACTCCATTTTGGTATCGCGTGTGGGGCGCCGTCGATCCGCTCGGGATTCATTCGGATCCAGCGACGCCCCGTGACGTCAGACGGCAAAGAGCAGGAATTCCCGCTCCCACGAACTGATCACACGCTTGAAGTTTTCGTGCTCGGCGCGCTTGACCGCGACGTAGCCGGTGATGAATTTCTTGCCGAGGTACTTTTCGACCGTCTTGCTGTTTTCCATGCGCTCCAGCGCGTCTTCGATGGTCAACGGCAAGCGCAGGTTACGACGCTCGTAACCACGGCCGACCACAGGGGCGCTGGGGTTCAGGCCCTCGACCATGCCGATGAAACCGCACAACAGGCTGGCGGCGATGGCCAGATACGGATTGGCATCGGCACCGGGCAGACGGTTTTCCACACGGCGGTTCTGCGGGCCGGCGTCGGGAACGCGCAGGCCAACGGTGCGGTTTTCTTCGCCCCACTCAACGTTCACCGGCGCGGAGGTGTCCGGCAGGAAGCGGCGGAACGAGTTGACGTTGGGCGCAAACAGCGGCAACAGCTCGGGGATCAGCTTTTGCAGACCGCCGATGTGTTGCAGAAACAGCTGACTCATCGTGCCATCTTCATTGGAGAAGATGTTCTTGCCCGTCTCGATGTCGATGATGCTCTGGTGCAGGTGCATGGCGCTGCCGGGCTCGCCGGTCATGGGCTTGGCCATGAAAGTCGCTGCCACATCGTGCTTGAGGGCGGCTTCGCGCATGGTGCGCTTGAACACCAGAATCTGGTCCGCCAGAGACAATGCGTCGCCGTGACGGAAGTTAATCTCCATCTGCGCGGTGCCGTCTTCGTGAATCAGCGTGTCCAGGTCGAGGTTTTGCAGTTCGCACCAGTCGTAGACGTCTTCGAAGAGCGGGTCGAATTCGTTGGCGGCTTCGATGGAGAACGACTGACGACCCGTTTCCGGACGACCCGAGCGCCCAACCGGCGGCTGCAGCGGGTAGTCGGGGTCGTCGCTTCGCTTGGTCAGGTAGAACTCCATCTCCGGCGCCACAATGGGCTGCCAGCCCTGGTCAGCATAGAGCTTGAGGACTTTCTTGAGGACGTTGCGCGGGGACAGCTCGATCGGATTGCCTTGCTTGTCGTAGGTGTCGTGAATCACCTGCGCAGTCGGCTCTATGGCCCAGGGCACCAGAAACACCGCGCTCTGGTCAGGACGGCAGAACATGTCGATGTCTGCAGGGTCCAGCAATTCGTAGTAGATGTCGTCTTCGACGTAATCGCCCGTCACGGTCTGGAGCAGTACGCTTTCCGGCAAGCGCATGCCCTTTTCAGCAATGAACTTGTTGGTCGGTGAAATCTTGCCCCGTGTGATACCGGTGAGGTCGGCGATCATGCATTCGACTTCGGTAATCCTGTGTTCTTTCAACCAATCGGTGAGCTGGTCGAGGTTGGTACTCATAAATACCTCAGGGTTTTAATTCCTGGTCGCCGTCATGGCGGTCAGGCGTTCTTTGAAGCGCTGGCGGTGCTGCTGGTTTTCAGCAGGCATCGTCTAAGTTACCGGCCCCTTCCCGGCTGAAGCCGGTCCTGCAATCGCCCACTGCCTGGAAGACTCAAAGATAGTCGTGCCTGTGCAAAACGCGCGGCCGCGGATGCCGCAGAGAGCTAGGGCCGGGTTAGTCAGCCGAAGCAAAAGGCGCGCCCGGTGGAATGGGTGCGTGGATAAAGAGTAAGGTGTCGAGGTGCCACGCAGACGCATTCGCAATGCCCGGCGAGCCTGCCGGACCGCTACACTGAAAGCGTGTGATGTGAAAAACAGGCGCCCGAATGGCTGAGTGCAGGCGGTAAGGCCGATCAGCGGAAGGCGAAGCATGGGACCCCCGGTATTATTGCTGTTATGGGTTGCAATCGAGCTTAGCGTTGTTCATTTTTTTCCACAACACACCCGTAAAAAATAAAAAACGCCCTGCTCAAGCCCGCAGTTTCCATGACGCTCAGCGCACAAAACCTGCCCTAAAGTGCGGCGAAAGTGGCGTCCCGGCGCCCTTTTAGGGCAAATCAGGGCTCCCTTGACTTCGTCTGGCCTTTCGGATTGACTGAAACCCGTAATGCTCGATGATTGATATTTTCAACAACAAAGGTGTTGCATCATGTCGGTACCCCCGCGTGCCGTTCAGCTCAACGAAGCGAACGCGTTCCTTAAGGAACATCCTGAGGTTCTATACGTTGACCTTCTGATTGCAGATATGAATGGAGTGGTGCGCGGCAAGCGCATCGAACGCACCAGCCTTCATAAGGTTTACGAGAAAGGCATCAACCTCCCAGCTTCCCTATTCGCACTGGATATCAACGGCTCGACGGTGGAAAGCACCGGTCTGGGTCTGGACATCGGTGACGCTGACCGAATCTGCTATCCAATCCCCGACACTCTCTGCAATGAGCCCTGGCAGAAGCGTCCTACCGCACAACTCCTGATGACCATGCACGAACTGGAAGGCACGCCCTTCTTCGCGGATCCGCGCGAAGTGCTGCGCCAGGTTGTCAGCAAGTTCGACGAGATGGGCCTGACCATCTGCGCTGCATTCGAGCTTGAGTTCTACCTGATCGATCAGGAAAACGTGAACGGCCGTCCGCAACCGCCGCGCTCGCCGATCTCCGGCAAACGTCCACACTCGACGCAGGTTTACCTGATCGATGACCTGGACGAGTACGTCGACTGCCTCCAGGACATTCTGGAAGGTGCAAAAGAGCAAGGCATTCCGGCCGACGCAATCGTCAAGGAAAGTGCTCCGGCGCAGTTCGAAGTGAACCTGCACCATACCGCCGACGCGCTGAAAGCCTGTGATTACGCAGTACTGCTCAAGCGCCTGATCAAGAACATCGCCTACGACCATGAGATGGACACCACCTTCATGGCCAAGCCTTATCCAGGCCAGGCGGGTAACGGTCTGCACGTGCACATTTCGATCCTTGATCGTGATGGCAAAAACATCTTCACCAGCGAGGATCCCGAGCAGAACGCCGCATTGCGTCATGCGATCGGCGGTGTGCTCGAGACCCTACCCGCGCAGATGGCGTTCCTGTGCCCGAACGTCAATTCATACCGCAGGTTTGGTGCCCAGTTCTACGTTCCGAACTCGCCGTGCTGGGGTCTGGATAACCGGACCGTGGCCGTGCGCGTACCTACCGGAACGGCCGACTCGGTACGCATCGAACACCGGGTTGCCGGTGCGGATGCCAACCCGTATCTGCTGATGGCTTCGGTGCTGGCAGGCATTCACCATGGCCTGACCAATCAGATCGAGCCCGGTCCGCCCGTAGAAGGCAACTCCTACGAGCAGAACGAGCAGAGCTTGCCGAACAACCTGCGTGATGCACTGCGCGAGCTGGACGACAGCGAAGTCATGGCCAAGTACATCGATCCGAAGTACATCGATATCTTCGTTGCGTGCAAGGAAAGTGAGCTGGAGGAGTTCGAGCACTCCATCTCCGACCTTGAGTACAACTGGTATCTGCATACGGTTTGATGGCTGCACGGTCAAGAAAACGCCACCTTTTCGAGAGAATCGGTGGCGTTTTTCATTCATGAGCTGCGCGGACATCCTGTGGGACCGGCCTCAGCCGGGAAGGCAATCTCCCGGCTGCCACTGTAGAATGCCGGCGGCCCCGACCGAGAGAGAACTGATGACCCGCCTCGCCCCACCCCGCAAACCTCGTGCACGCAGTCAGGCGCGGATCGACTCGATCCTTGATGCCGCACGTGCGCTGCTGGCCTCGGACGGCGTGGGGAGCCTTTCCATCTACAGCGTCGCCGAACGGGCCGAGATCCCGCCCTCTTCCGTGTATCACTTCTTCGCCAGCGTGCCGGCGCTGCTCGAAGCGCTCACGGCCGATGTCCACGAAGCGTTTCGCGAAAGCCTGCAGCAGCCCATCGATCATGATCAGTTGAACCAGTGGCGTGACCTTTCCTACGTGGTGGAATCGCGCATGCTCGCGATTTACAGCGACGACGCCGCCGCACGGCAGTTGATCCTCGCACAGCACGGCCTGACCGAAGTCACGCAGGCGGATCGTCAGCATGACATTGAGCTGGGCAACCTCATGCATGAGTTGTTCGCCCGGCATTTTCAACTGCCGACGTTGCCCGATGATGTTGAGGTGTTTGCCCTGGCGCTGGAACTTGCGGATCGGGTGTACGCGCGCTCGGTGCAACTGCACAACGCGATCACCCCGCGCATGGCCGAGGAAGGACTGCGGGTGTTTGATGCGTACCTGGGGCTGTACCTGCCACCGTATTTGCCGAAGCGCTCACAAAACCCGTAGC
Source organism: Pseudomonas sp. HP_01 (assembly GCF_055284355.1). NCBI lineage: Bacteria > Pseudomonadati > Pseudomonadota > Gammaproteobacteria > Pseudomonadales > Pseudomonadaceae > Pseudomonas > Pseudomonas sp. HP_01. Next base: position 24,685 of record NZ_JBTOPV010000089.1, read on the forward strand.
CCCCGGCAGATTTCAGTCTAGTTAAACAACGCAACGGCTGTGGATTAACTGGCTCCGTAGGCGCCAACGATTGCGTGCGTGGCCGAGATCCACTGTAGGAGTGAGCTTGCTCGCGATTGCGGTGGGTCTGTCGACATCTTCGTCTCAAAGCCACCGCGTTCGCCAGCAAGCCGGCTCCTACGAATTCCTGTGTGCGCCGACGATTGCGTGCGTGGCCAAGATCCACTGTAGGAGCGCGCTTGCCCGCGAATGCGGTGGGTCAGCTAAATATCCAGTCACTGACACCCCACATTCGCGGGCAAGCGCGCTCCTAAACGCAGGGACGTCGCTTGCGATCCAGCATCGATCACAACTTGGCGATCGACACCTCGGTGGATTTCACGAACGCGATCACTTCGCTGCCGACTACCAGCTCCAGCTCTTTCACCGAGCGGGTGGTGATGACAGAGGTAACGACACCCGACGCGGTCTGCACGTCGATCTCGGACAGCACGTCGCCGGTGACGATTTCCTTGATGGTGCCTTTGAACTGGTTACGCACGTTGATGGCTTTGATAGTCATGGTAAGGCTTCCTTTGTGAGATCAGTTCCGAGGGCAAGATTGCCTCTGGAGTTAGTTGGCCCAACGCAGTTGCGTGGGCAGCGGTGAAGTCGGTTCGGGGTCGGGCGGGTTGCCTGGCAGCGACAACACGCGGTTGAGCACTTCGGTTTCCAGCGCGGCCAGTGAGTAGGAGCCGCGCGCCCTCGGACGGGCCAGATCAACCTGCAAATCAAGACCGATGCGGCCCTCTTCGATCAGCAAGACCCGGTCGGCAATGGCGACGGCTTCGCTGACGTCGTGGGTGACCAGCAAGACGGTGAAGCCGTGCTTCTTCCACAGGTTTTCGATCAACTGCTGCATCTCGATTCGGGTCAGAGCATCCAGCGCGCCAAGGGGCTCGTCGAGCAGCAACAAGCGCGGCTGGTGAATCAGCGCACGGGCCAGCGCCACGCGTTGTTTTTGCCCCCCTGATAACGCCGCCGGCCATTCGTTGGCACGCTCGGCCAAACCCACGGCCTCCAGCGCTTCCAGCGCTTTGCCACGCCAGTCGCCGCTGAGGCCAAGGCCGACGTTGTCGATAATCTTTTTCCAGGGCAGCAAGCGCGCCTCCTGGAACATCAGTCGGGTGTCTTCCCGCGCATCCGCCAGCGAGCCGTTACCGGCGAGCAGTTGGCCGCTCGACGGTTGATCAAGCCCCGCCAGCAGGCGCAGCAAGGTGCTCTTGCCGCAGCCGCTTCTGCCCACGACCGCCACGAACTGACCGGCCGGGATGTGCAGATCGATGTCTTTCAAGACTTCCCGCGGGCCGAAGGTCTTCTTCAGCTTGCGGACCTGCAAGGGAATTCCGCGCAACAGGTTCGCCGGTTGTTGGAGATTGCTCATTGCGCGCCACCTTTAGCCACTTGATACGCCGGGTGCCAACGCAGGCAGACCCGTTCCAGACCACGCGCCGCGAGGTCTGCCAGTTTGCCGAGTACGGCGTAGAGGACGATCGCCAGTACCACCACGTCGGTCTGCAGAAACTCCCGGGCATTCATCGCCAGATACCCGATGCCGGAGTTGGCCGAGATGGTTTCCGCGACGATCAGGGTCAGCCACATGAAGCCCAGCGCGAACCGCACGCCGACCAAAATCGAAGGCATTGCGCCCGGCAGAATCACGTGGCGGAACAGTCCAAAGCCGCTCAAACCGTAGCTACGGGACATCTCCACCAGCGCCGGGTCGATATTGCGAATACCGTGGTACGTGTTCAGGTAAATCGGGAACAGCGTGCCCAGCGCCACCAGAAATATCTTCGCGGTCTCGTCGATGCCGAACCACAGGATGACCAGCGGAATCAGCGCTAGGTGGGGCACGTTGCGGATCATCTGCACCGAGCTGTCGAGCAGCCTTTCGCCCCATTTCGACAGCCCGGTAATGAAGCCGAGCGCCAGACCGATCGCGCCGCCGATGGCAAAGCCAATCCCTGCACGCCAGCCACTGATCGCCAGATGGGTCCAGATTTCGCCGCTGCGCACCAGCGTGACGCCGGCCTCGATCACAGCGCTCGGCGCCGGCAGAATGCGGGTCGACAACCAGCCCGCGCTGACCGCCAGCTGCCAGATCGCCAGCAACAGCGCCGGTAGCAACCAAGGCGCCAGTCTGTGGGTGACTCTTTCCACGCTCATGGAGTTGTCTCCTTCCAATGCCGGGCTTACTGCGCTTTCGCGACAGCAGCGGGTGGCGTCCAGATCACATCAGCAATGCGCAACGGTTTAGGGATCAGCTTGAGCTGGTAGAAGGTGTCGGCGATTTTCTGTTGCGCCGCGACCGTCTCGGGTGTGATGAACACGGCACCGTAACCCTGACGCTTCACCGCCGTGCGGGTGATGTCTTCCGGCAGGCCGAGCAGCGGCGCGACCTGCTTGGTGACCTCCTCTGGGTTGGCCTTGGACCATTCGCCAACGGCGCGCACTTCCTCAACCAGGGTCTGGATCACCTTGGGATGCTGCTGCGCATAGGGTTTGGTCGCCAGGTAGAACTGGTTGTTGTCGACAATGCCTTTGCCGTCGCGCAGGGTCTTGGCCTGAAGTTGCTGCTCGGCGGCGGCCTGGTAAGGATCCCAGATCACCCAGGCATCGACGCTACCGCGTTCGAAGGCTGCACGGGCATCGGCGGGCGGCAGGAAAACGGTCTGGATATCGGTGTACTTCAAGCCGGCTTCTTCCAAGGCGCGCACCAACAGGTAGTGCACGTTGGAGCCTTTGTTGAGGACGACTTTCTTGCCTTTGAGGTCTTTGACCGAAGTGATCGGCGAATCCTTGGGCACCAGGATCGCTTCGCTGGTGGGCGCTGGCGGTTCGGCGGCGACATACAGCAGATCAGCGCCGGCAGCCTGTGCAAACACGGGCGGGGTTTCGCCGGTTACGCCGAAGTCGATCGAGCCCACGTTCAGGCCTTCAAGCAGCTGCGGGCCACCGGGAAACTCGGTCCACTGGACCTGCACGCCTTGATCGGCGAGTTTTTTCTCGAGCGAGCCTTTGGCCTTGAGTAGCACCAGCGTGCCGTATTTCTGATAACCGATGCGCAAGGTGTCGGCCTGCGCCTGAGCAAGGACGCCGAAAGAAACCGCCGCAGCAAACAGAGCGACCAGGCCTCGACGCAAAATAACGGTGCCCATGGCACGCTCCTTTGGTGTGTAGCTAAGAGGTGGCACCTGCTCGTCCGATGGCGGACCAGTAAGGCAGAAAGGGATTCATGGCCGGCGATCTCGCCAGGACGAAAAGACCATAACAGGGGATGGTTATTCTCTAAAATCATATTTATTCATTTGGTTAGCACCAAAAAGAATATAAACGCCGCCGTTATCCGACGCCCTACCCTGTGGGAGCGCGCTTGCCCGCGAATGCATCATTTCAGACGATGCTCATGTCACAGGAAGACCGCAATCGCGGGCAAGCGCGCTCCTACAGGTGAGAGCATTACGCGGCTTCTTGAACTTGAACGCAGTTGATCGAACACAGAGCTCATAAAAAAGGGCCGATAAATCGGCCCTAATGTCGTGGTTGAAGCGTGTGTGTCAGCGGTTCGGCTGTGGCGTCAGACGCAGGTAAGGTGTAACGGCTGTATAGCCTTTGGGAAAGCGCTCTTTGATCTCTGCTTCGTCCTTGATCGACGGCACGATGACAACGTCTTCGCCGTCCTTCCAATTCGCCGGCGTGGCGACTTTGAAGTTGTCGGTCAGCTGCAGCGAATCAATCACACGCAGTATCTCGTGGAAGTTGCGCCCGGTGCTGGCCGGGTAGGTGATGGTCAGGCGGATCTTCTTGTTCGGGTCGATCACGAACAGCGAACGCACCGTCAGGGTTTCGCTGGCATTGGGGTGGATCAGGTCGTAAAGCTCGGAGACCTTGCGATCCTCGTCCGCCAGGATCGGGAAGTTCACGATGGTGTTCTGCGTTGTGTTGATGTCGCCGATCCACTTGGTGTGGGATTCGGCCGAGTCAACGGACAGGGCAATCGCCTTGACGTTGCGCTTGTCGAATTCGTCTTTCAGTTTTGCGGTGAAGCCCAGCTCGGTGGTGCAGACGGGGGTGAAGTCAGCGGGGTGCGAAAACAATACCGCCCATTTGCCGTCCAGCCACTCGTGAAACCTGATCGGTCCTTCGCTGGAGTTCTGTTCGAAGTCGGGTGCGATGTCGCCGAGTTTAAGGCCCATTTAGTCGTGCTCCTTGGATAATGAGTTATCAATCACTGTGCATCCCGGCATCTGAAAACAAAAGGAACGATTCGTGCTGAATGGCAGGGTTTCAGGCATAAAAAAGCCCCGCCTAAGCGGGGCTCTTTTCAACACATCACGCTTATTTGAAGGCGTAGGTGTAGTTGAGGACCAGACGGGTCTGGTCAATGTCTTGCTGGCTGGCGTACAGATCGGAGTCAGAACGCAGGCTGGCACGACGCAGGGTCACCCCAAAGCCTTTCATGAAGCCGTCCTGGAACACGTAGTCGATACGCATGTCACGTTCCCACTCCGAACCACGTCCCAGCGAAGCGTTCTGCAGGCGGATCTGGTCGCCTTTCAGGTACGCAACGGCTGCTTTCAAGCCTGGAACGCCCAAGCGTGCGAAGTCGTACGAGTACTGACCGAACTTGGTCTTCTCACCGGTGCGGGTGAAGTTGGTGATCATGCTGTCGGTGAACAGGTAAACGCTGTTACCGCCTTCGCCTTCGTTGCGGCCGCGGCTATCAACGACGCTACCGTTGTTGATGATCGGCATGGCGCCGTCGTCACTGACAGACTGGTAGCCCAACAGGAATGCGTTGCCACCCAGGGTGTAGGTGAACATTGCGGTCCAGGTGTTGTTGTCGACTTCACCGTTGTCGCTGTAGCCGTTGTTGTTGAACTTGTAACCGGTGTTGGCGGTTTGGCCGTTCTTGCCATCGGAGGTGCTGTGGAAGTAGCGCAGGTCAGTCTTGAACGACTGATCTTCAGCGATCGGCAGGACATGTACCAGGCCGAGGAACTGTTGCTTGTAATAATCTTCCAGGTTGGCGTAGTAGTACTGAACAGTCAGGTCTTTGGTGACCTTGTAATCGCCGCCAGCGAACTGGAAGTTATTGGAGCCTTTGGTACCACCACCCAGAGACAGGTCATCGTAGTTGGTGGACGCACGACCGGCAGCCTTGGTCAATTTACCAGCGGTCAGCGTCAGACCGTCGATTTCCTTGGAAGTGACGATGCCACCCTCGAAGGTTTGCGGCAGCAGACGACCATCGTTCGATACCAGGATCGGCAGGTTAGGCTGCAGCGCGTTACCGACTTTCAGCTCGGTCTTGGACAGTTTGACCTTAGCGTTTGCACCGGCACGCGCCCAGTCAGCCACCGGCGTACCGTCGGTAGATGTCGGGGAAACGGTGTTCGCAGTGCTGCCGTTAGGGTTGCGGTTATCGATACCACCGCTCAGGTTGATGCCGTACATGCCTTGAACGTCAAGACCGAAACCAACGGTGCCCGGGGTGTAGCCCGAGATGAAGTTGAACAGGAAACCCTGGGTGGTCTGACGCTGATCCTGCGCTTTACCGGTAGCCGGGTTCTCACGTGGATCTTGCTCGAAATACAAAGTACGGGAACTAAGTGTCGCTTTGCTGTCATCCAGGAAACCAGCTGCACCAGCCTGAGTAGCCAAGACACCTGCGCATACGGCCAAGGCCAGGGTGGACTTCTTCATTGTGTATCGCTCCTCATGAATCTAATTTTTGTAGTTCCCGGGCCCGAGCCTAAGGCTCAAAACCGAGGATGCGCGATTAGCGCCGGACCTGACTCGGTGAGTCAATGGCCCCAAGACTAATTGACTAGACCGCGTTACAACTGGCTGCGAGGTAAGGTAAATCCTTTAAACCCAAAACGACTTTTGAGACCTGCCTTTATGCCAGGCAGTTATATGTCACAAGCCGTTTCAGCCGTCCGTTGCGGAGTGTATCGGCCCTAATCCGTAATTCCCAAATCATATTTCAGTGCCGTTCGTCAGATCGGTACGTTTGGAGCCGTCGTACAACTGGAACTTGACCGGCAAGTCACGGTCTGCGTGCGAAACCGGTTGAGAAATACGGTTATAAGCTACTGAAATCAATGATTTTTCGGCTTGGGTAGTCGGGAATATTGCAGTTGTCACCCTGCAGTCCGTCTGTTTTTTGCAAACGTCCCGAAAAATGTCTTCCGCGCTCGAATCGAACCTCACATTCGCCGCTTTCCACCTGCCGCCCTCCAGATCTGCCCGCAGGGCAGCCTACGATTCGGCAAGATCATCTCTGAGCGGGCGTCGCGATCGTATTTACAAATTGTGACGTTTCGATGAAACGCCAGCGGGGAACACGCTCTTTCGATGGAGCCACTGCGTGGGCGGTTGCGTATGCGAACCACGCCAGTCAACTACCCATGGTCAATGATTTAAGGTGCGCTTACGGAGGCCACCCTTCCTGCGTGCATCACTTTGGTCACTTAAGTGCGGAAAATGCGCGAATAGCGTGCAAAAACGCTCACCAAACGTCCAACTCCGAAAGCCGATTCGAACCTAAGCTCCACGCAGGCACTGAAAAAACAGAGTCTACAAGGCCCTAAACCGGACACCTGCAGGACATTACGAATATTCCTACAGAGTTTTCTCAAAACTGGCACGCACGCTGCAATGGGTTATACATCACCAGTTTTGGGGACCTTGGTACAGGCAGGCCGGGGATTCCCCTCTTTTATTCCTCTCGGAGACTGACCTCCAGTCTCCAGCGCCCGTCCTGGGTTGCACCGCGCCAGTCGCCGTGCAGAGGACGGGCCGCCAGCAGGTTCAGCAACAACCCCTTATCACTTCGTTGCACCCTCCAGCGCACGTCTTTGCCGTTGAGCTTCAGTTCGCCTTTCTGCGACTGGCCCTGGGCGTTAAACAGCAACGCCACCGCGCCGTCGATGTGTTCGCCATGGAGCTGCGGTTCGCGGTTGAACCACACGGCAACGCCGTTCGGCAGCGCTTCAATGGTTTGCAACTGGATGGGGTCCGGGGTCGTCACGCGGCCGATCATCAGCCCTACCATCACACCGACGATCGCCACCGACCCCAGAAACTTGGGCCACAGCTTCGGCCTGGGGTCTTCTTCAGGGGTAGAATGCATCCCGTCCTTTCGTTCGGAGCCGTGCATGTTTCACGTGATCCTTTTTCAACCAGAAATTCCGCCGAATACCGGCAACATCATCAGACTCTGCGCCAACAGCGGCTGCAGCCTGCATTTGATCGAGCCGCTGGGCTTCGAGCTGGATGACAAGCGCCTGCGTCGAGCCGGCCTTGATTACCACGAATACGCCACGCTGCATCGTCACGCCGACCTGCCGAGCTGCCTTGAAAGCATTGGCCACCCGCGGCTGTTTGCTTTTACCACAAAGGGCTCGCGGGTTTTCCACGATGCGCAATTCGAAGAAGGTGATGCCTTCCTCTTCGGCCCGGAAAGCCGGGGCCTGCCGCCGGAGGTTCTGGATCCGCTGTCGAGCGACCAACGCCTGCGCCTGCCGATGCGCGAAGGCTGCCGCAGTCTGAACCTGTCGAATACTGTGGCGGTTGCCGTGTATGAAGGCTGGCGGCAGTTGGGGTTCAAGTAGCAGCCCCGGCCCGTACCTCATACGCCGCCCACAAAAAAGCGCCCATACAGGCGCTTTTTTATTGCAGCGACAACGCTTACTGGACGGTAGGCGTTGGCATTTCGCCGCTTTCCTGCATGCGTTGCAGTTCTTGCGCGTACAGGGCGTCGAAGTTCACCGGGGCCAGCATCAGCGCAGGGAACGAACCACGGACAACCAGGCTGTCGATGGTTTCGCGAGCGTACGGGAAGAGGATGTTCGGGCAGAACGCGCCGAGGGTGTGGCTCATCGAGCTGGCATCCAGGCCCTTGATCAGGAAGATACCGGCTTGCTGGACTTCAGCGATGAAGGCGATTTCGTCGCCGTTCTTCACTTCAACGGACAGGGTCAGCACGACTTCGTAGAAGTCATTTTCCAGCTGCTTCTGGCGGGTGTTCAGGTCCAGGCTGACGCTCGGGGTCCATTCCTGACGGAAGATCGCCGGGCTTTTTGGCGCTTCGAACGACAAGTCGCGAACATAGATGCGTTGCAGGGAAAACTGCGGTGCTTCTTCTTCGTTGGAAATGGCGCCGTTATTCGGTTGATCAGTCATCTCAAATCCTTGCATTGAGGTCTTGTAGGCTTCCGGGCTGTGCAACAAACCATTGCTTCCACATCCCGGCTCGAATTCAGGCGCTCAGCAGCTTATCCAGCTTGCCGGCGCGCTCCAGGGCGAACAGGTCATCGCAACCGCCAACATGGATCGAGCCGATCCAGATCTGCGGAACCGAGGTACGCCCGGCTTTCTTGGTCATTTCAGCGCGAACCTGTGGCTTGCCGTCGACCTTGATCTCTTGGAAGCCAACGCCCTTGCCCGCCAGCAGCGACTTCGCGCGGGAGCAATAAGGGCAGTAATCGCTGGAGTAGACGACGACGTCTGTCATGTCACTTCACCAACGGCAGATTGTCGCCGCGCCATGATGAAACACCACCGGACAGCTTGGCGGCGTTGAAGCCCGCTTTCAACAGTTCACGAGCGGTATGGCCGGCGTGCTGGCCAGCGGCGTCGACGATGATCAGGGTCTTAGGCTTGAACTTCTCCAGTTCCGCTGTGCGGGTCAGGATTTTGTCCTGGGGGAAATTCACGGCGCCGACGATGTGGCCGGCAGTGAAGTCTTTCTTGGCACGAACGTCGATGACAACGGCTTCATCGCGGTTGACCATCGCGGTCAATTCGCCGGTGCTCAGGCTGCGGCCACCTTTGCTAAGCTCCGTTGCGATCAGCAGGCCCAGCAGGATGACGAAAGCACCCGTCAGCAAATAGTGATTCGTGGCAAATTCAATCAGGTGAGCAACCATCATCAGGTTCCAGGGCGTTAAAATGTCGGCCAGTATACACAGCCCCCAAGGTGGGCCAAAGCCCGTACGGCAGTGACGCCGTTTAGCTTGTCGCTGATTTGAACTTGTCCCTAAACTGTCGATCTTTTTTCTACTTCACCTATTAGCCAAGAGTGGGATTCATGACTACCACGCCTAAACCTTTGGTTCTGATCATCCTGGACGGCTTCGGACACAGCGACAGCCACCACGGCAATGCGGTCTACGCAGCGAAGATGCCGGTCTTTGATCGCCTGTACCAGACAATGCCGAACGGTTTGATCTCCGGGTCCGGCATGGATGTCGGTCTGCCTGACGGGCAGATGGGCAACTCCGAAGTCGGCCACATGAACCTGGGCGCCGGCCGCGTGGTGTATCAGGACTTCACTCGCGTGACCAAAGCAATCCGCGACGGCGAGTTCTTCGAAAACCCCGCCATCTGCAAAGCCGTCGATCAGGCCGTTGGTGCTGGCAAGGCCGTCCACATCCTCGGCCTGCTGTCCGACGGCGGCGTTCACAGCCATGAAGATCACTTGGTGGCGATGGTTGAGCTGGCTGCCCAGCGCGGCGCCGACAAGATCTACTTGCACGCCTTCCTTGATGGCCGCGACACGCCACCGCGCAGCGCGCATCAATACCTCGCCACCATGGAAGCCGCCTACGCGCGCCTGGGCAAAGGTCGCACCGCCACGATCATCGGCCGTTACTTCGCCATGGACCGCGACAATCGCTGGGACCGTGTCGAATCCGCCTACAACCTGATCGTCGACGGCACCTCGGAATTCCACGCCGACAACGCCAAGGCCGCGCTGGACGCCGCTTATGAGCGTGGCGAAAACGACGAATTTGTCAAAGCCACCAGCATCGGTGCGCCGGTGACAGTGGAAGACGGCGACGCGGTGGTGTTCATGAACTTCCGCTCCGACCGTGCCCGCGAACTGACCCGCGTGTTCGTCGAAGACGATTTCGCGGACTTCGCCCGTCGTCGTCAGGCCAGACTGGCCGGTTTCATCACGCTGACCAAGTACGCCGCCAACATCGACGCGCCTGCGGCGTTCGAAAAAGCCGGCCTGCACAACGTGCTGGGTGAATACCTCTCGAACAACGGCAAGACGCAGCTGCGCATCGCCGAGACCGAGAAGTACGCCCACGTGACGTTCTTCTTCTCGGGCGGCCGTGAAGAACCGTTCCCCGGCGAAGAACGCATCCTGATCCCGTCCCCTAAAGTCGCGACCTACGACCTGCAGCCGGAAATGAGCGCGCCTGAAGTCACCGACAGAATCGTCGACGCGATCGAGCATCAGCGTTACGACGTGATCGTCGTCAACTACGCCAACGGCGACATGGTCGGCCACAGCGGGATCATGGAAGCAGCGGTCAAGGCCGTCGAATGCCTGGACGTCTGCGTTGGCCGCATCACCCAGGCGCTGGAAAAAGTCGGCGGCGAAGCGCTGATCACGGCCGACCACGGTAACGTCGAACAGATGACCAACGAGGAGACCCACCAGCCCCACACCGCCCACACCACAGAGCCGGTGCCTTTCGTTTATGTAGGCAAGCGTGACCTGAAGGTACGTGAAGGCGGTGTATTGGCAGACGTGGCGCCGACCATGCTGATGCTGCTTGGCATGGAAATCCCGCAAGAAATGACCGGCACGCCGATTCTGGTCGCCAAGTAAGCCCCTCAAACCGGCCCGCCAGTCGCTGGCGGGCCGGTTTTGTATGAAATGTCTGACGGCCACGTCGTCCGAGCGTTTTTTTTGCAGCCACCGCCGGGCATACTAGGCCCGTCTTTACTCCTGGTATCGCCCAACCTCATGCTTCGCGCCCTGATCACCCTCGCCTTGATTTGTCTGCTCAATCCGGCCTTCGCCGACGACGATCGCGCACAAACGCAGAAACAGCTGGATGCCACACGTCAGGACATCACCGAACTGAAGAAAGCGCTGAGCCAGTTGCAGGAAGAAAAGTCCGGTGTCCAGAAGGACCTGCGCTCCACTGAAACCGAAATGGGCAAGCTGGAAAAGCAGGTGGAGGCCCTGCAAAAGGAACTAAAAAAGAGTGAAAGCGAGCTGCAACGGCTCGACCAGGAGAAAAAAAAACTCCAGAGCGCACGCGTTGAACAACAACGATTGATCGCCATCCAGGCCCGCGCTGCTTATCAGAGCGGCCGCCAGGAATACCTCAAACTGCTGCTCAATCAGCAGAACCCCGAAAAATTCGCCCGCACCCTCACCTATTACGATTACCTGAGCAAGGCCCGCCTGGAGCAGTTGCGCAGCTTCAACGAAACCCTGCGCCAGCTGGCCGATGTCGAGAAAAACATCGACCTGCAGCAAGCGCAGCTTCTGGTGCAGAAGAGTTCGCTGGATGACCAGAAGGCCCAGCTCGACACCGTCCGCCAGGAACGTCAGGTCGCGCTGGCCAAGCTGAATCAGGATTACAAAGCCCGCGACCAGAAGCTGCAATCGCGACAGCAGGATCAAACCGATCTGACCAAAGTCCTCAAAACCATCGAAGAAACCCTCGCCCGTCAGGCCCGCGAAGCCGAAGAGGCGCGCCAGAAGGCGTTGCTTGCGCAACAGGAAGCCGAAAAACGCCAGCGCGAGCAGGAAGCGCTGGCGAAAAACCGGGCTAAAGACGACGGGAAGGACGACCGCGATGAAGCACCTCGTCGTCCCACCAAGACGCCCGGCGCGATGGTTTCCAGTGCCGGTCAGTCCTACGGCGGGGCTTTTGAGCAAGCGAAGGGAAAACTTCCTTGGCCTGTCGATGGTCGATTGTTGGCGCGATTCGGCGAAAGCCGTGGCGATGACGAACGCACCAAGTGGGATGGCGTGATGATCAGTGCTGCTGCAGGCAGCCAGGTCCGCGCGGTGCACGGTGGTCGGGTGGTCTTCGCCGACTGGTTGCGTGGCGCCGGGCTTCTGGTCATCCTCGACCACGGTAATGGTTATTTGAGTCTGTACGGTCACAACCAGAGCCTGTTGAAAGAGGCCGGTGACGTCGTAAAAGCCGGAGAAGCGATCTCCACTGTCGGTAACAGTGGTGGTGGTCAGGACACTCCGGCGTTGTATTTCGCTATTCGTCAGCAGGGTCGCCCTAGTGATCCGGCCCAATGGTGTCGCACTCAAGGATAAGTCGACACCTCACTCAGGAGTTCGTAAGACATGCTGTTTTCGTCCCGCCTCACCTCGCTGGCCCTGACTATCGCCGTGGTTATCGGCGCTCCTCTGGCCCAGGCTGCCGGTGCCGCCCCTGCTCCTGCGCCCGCCGCCACTGCGCCCGCCAACGCCGCGAACATCAAGGCGCCGCTGCCGCTCGACGAGCTGCGCACCTTCGCCGAGGTCATGGACCGGATCAAAGCGGCGTACGTCGAACCCGTGGATGACAAGACCCTGCTGGAAAATGCCATCAAGGGCATGCTCAGCAACCTCGACCCTCACTCCGCTTATCTGGGCCCGGAAGATTTCCAGGAGTTGCAGGAAAGCACCAGCGGCGAGTTCGGCGGGTTGGGTATCGAAGTGGGCGTCGAAGACGGCTTCGTCAAAGTGGTCTCCCCTATTGATGACACCCCTGCGTCCAAGGCCGGCATTGAGGCAGGTGACTTGATCGTGAAGATCAACGGCACGCCGACCCAGGGCCAGACGATGCAGGAAGCCGTGGACAAGATGCGCGGCAAGCTCGGCGAGAAGATTACCCTGACGCTGGTGCGTGACGGCGGCACCCCGTTCGATGTGACGCTGGCGCGCGCGACCATTCAGGTCAAAAGCGTGAAGGCGCAAATGCTGGAGCCGGGTTACGGCTACATCCGCATCACCCAGTTCCAGGTCAAGACCGGTGAAGAAGTCGGCAAGGCACTGGCCAAGCTGCGCAAGGACAACGGCAAGAAGATGAGCGGCCTGATCCTCGACCTGCGTAACAACCCGGGCGGTGTCTTGCAGGCGGCGGTTGAAGTGGCTGACCACTTCCTGACCAAGGGCCTGATCGTTTACACCAAAGGCCGCATCGCCAACTCGGAACTGCGCTTCTCGGCAGATCCCGCCGACGCCAGCGAAGGCGTACCTCTCGTCGTGCTGATCAACGGTGGCAGCGCCTCGGCGTCGGAAATCGTCGCCGGCGCCCTGCAAGACCAGAAACGCGGCATCCTGATGGGCACCGATACATTCGGCAAAGGCTCGGTGCAAACCGTTCTGCCGCTGGCCAACGACCGCGCACTGAAGATCACCACGGCGTTGTACTACACGCCTAACGGTCGCTCGATTCAGGCCCAGGGCATCAACCCGGACATCGAGGTCAAACGCGCGAAGCTCACCGCCGAAGCCGATAGCGACAACTACAAAGAGGCCGATCTGCTCGGCCACCTGGGCAACGGCAACGGCGGCGCGGACAAGCCGACCACCAAAGCCAAGGCTGGCAAGGCGCGTCCGCAGGACGATGACTACCAGATGAACCAGGCGCTCAGCTTGCTCAAGGGCTTGAGTGTCACGCGCGGCAATTGAGGTGCGCGTCTGGTTAACCGGGCTCATCTGCGCCCTTGCCGTGACGACGGGTGCTGCACACGCAGCGCCCGCCGAATCCTCAGCGACCGGCGGCAAAGCGCCGAAGGTCGCTTATCTCAGCTTGATCATCGACGATCTCGGACAAAACTCTGAACGAGACAGCCGCGCGCTGGCCCTTCCCGGCCCCGTCACGCTGGCGATCATGCCCGACACGCCCCATGCCACCGAATTTGCCCGTCAGGCGCACAAGGCTGGCAAGACGGTCATGCTGCACATGCCCATGGACCCGGCCACCGGGCCATACGCCTGGCATCCCGAACTGCCGCTGCCAGAACTCGAATCGCGTCTGAACGCCGCGCTGTTGAAAGTCCCCTACGCCGCAGGCATCAACAACCACATGGGCAGCCGTATGACGGCGGAGCCGGTGGCCATGGGCTGGCTGGTGGGCGAGTTGCAGCGCCGCCACCTGTTTCTGGTGGATAGCCGCACCAGCGCCAAAACCGTTGCCGCCGCCGAGGCGCAGAAAATCGGTCTGGCGAGCGTGTCCCGCGACGTCTTCCTGGACGACGAGCGCACCGCAGAGGCCATTAGCGGCCAGCTTCAGACGGCAATTAAACTGGCGCATAAGCAAGGCTCGGCGGTGATGATCGGCCATCCCTATCCGGTAACACTGGATGTGCTTGAGCGCGAGCTGCCCACGCTTAAATCCCAAGGGATAGAGCTGATCGAGATCCGCCACATGGTCACTGAGCGCGGAAATGAGGCGATGGCCGGCCATGGCAAGAACGGGCGTTATCGCTAGGCCGAAGGCGTTTCGCCAGAGGTGCTGGAAGTCATTAGAGGTACTTGGCGAAAATCGAATCGACCACGCCTTCCTTGCGCAGCTGATCCAGCGCACGTTGCAGCCGCTGGACCACTGCATCCGGGGTTTCTTTGTTCAGGGCCAGAAACAGTTCAGCACTGTTGAAACGCAGCACGGTTTTCAATCCCGTGATGCCTTCTTGCCGCGCCAGGTATCGCCCCGCCGGATCGCCGGTGGCCCATAAGTCGAGCTGACCGTCGACCAGTTTTCTGGCGTTGTCTTTGTCGCTGAGCACCGTGATCGGCTTCATGCCCTGACGCGCAAGCTCCATCGCAATGGCGTCGCCTTTATAGGCGCCGATTCGGTAAGGCCGCGCTGCCTCAAGCGTGCTCAGCTGGATCGGGCTGTCAGCGCGCGCCAGCAGAATCCAGTCGTCAGGGCCGATCGGTCCGACCCACTTGAAGAGCTTTTCGCGCTCGGGCAATCGCGCGGTCACGAACACGCCGTAACCGGGATTTTCCATCGCCAGTTTGTAGATGCGATCCCAGGGAAAGCGCAGGGTCAGGTTGTAGCCGATGCCGGCGCGCTTGAAAGTTTCGCGCACCACCTCGACGGCGATGCCCTTGATGTTGGCTTCCTGGGCGAAATTCTTGCCGTCGGTGGCCATGTTGTAAGGAGGGAAGTTTTCGGTCAGCAGGACCATTGAATAGGCAGGCGTATCGTCGGCCCGGACGGCTCCTGACAGCAACGTCGCGACGCTGATCAGTGCGAGAAAAACACCTTTGAACATATCCCTGGCACCTGATCCTGACGACGGCAAAAGAGTGCCGCTAACGGCCTGCAAAGTCCAGTTCGGCGGCGGGCGTGGTTGGTTTCAGAGCGAACGTGCCTCGTCGCTCTGAACCACGCAGCCAGTCAGCGAACCACGATCCCTTGCGCCGCCATGAACGCCTTGGCTTCCGGCACGGTGTATTCGCCGAAGTGAAAGATACTCGCCGCCAGCACCGCGCTGGCATGACCTTCCAGCACGCCATCTGCCAGATGCTGCAGATTGCCGACGCCGCCGGAAGCAATGACCGGGATGCCCAGCGCATCGCTGATGGCACGGGTCACACCCAGGTCGAAGCCGTTCTTCATGCCGTCCTGGTCCATGCTGGTGAGCAGGATTTCGCCGGCGCCCAGATCTTCCATCTTCTTCGCCCACATCACCGCGTCCAGGCCGGTCGGCTTGCGACCGCCGTGGGTGAAGATTTCCCAGCGCGGGGTTTCGCCGGGAAGCGAGACCTTCTTGGCATCGATGGCTACCACGATGCACTGAGAGCCGAAGCGGGCAGCGGCTTCACCGACGAACTCGGGATTGAACACCGCCGCGGTGTTGATCGAAACCTTGTCCGCACCGGCGTTCAACAGGTTTCGAATGTCCTGCACGGTGCGCACGCCGCCGCCCACGGTCAGCGGGATGAACACCTGACTGGCCATGCGCTCGACGGTGTGCAGCGTGGTATCGCGGCCATCGACGCTGGCGGTGATGTCGAGGAAGGTAATTTCGTCGGCACCCTGCTCGTCATAACGCCGGGCAATCTCGACCGGATCACCGGCGTCGCGGATGTTCTCGAACTTCACGCCCTTGACCACACGGCCGTTGTCGACGTCGAGGCAAGGGATGATGCGTTTGGCGAGGGCCATGGGCCAGTTCTCCGAAAACGGTTGGGAATCTGCCCAACATCACAACATTCTGATTTGAAGCCCGCTCCTGTAGGAGTGAGCTTGCTCGCGATAGCGGTCTGTCAGACATGTGTTTGCTGACTGACACGGGGCATCGCGAGCAAGCTCACTCCTACAGGGGAGCGTGCCAGTCAGCCTTTGTACGAATCACAAAACGCCTGGGCCTCAGCCACATCCAGCGTGCCTTCATAGATCGCACGGCCGGTGATTGCGCCGATGATGCCCGGTGCCTTGGCGTCGAGCAGGGCCTTGATGTCGCCCAGGTTATGAATGCCGCCCGAGGCGATTACCGGAATGCGGGTCGCGGCGGCCAGCGCGGCGGTGAACGGGACGTTGCAGCCCTGCATCATGCCGTCTTTGGCGATATCGGTATAAACGATGGCCGAGACGCCGTCGGCTTCGAAACGCTTGGCCAGATCGATCACCTGCACGGTGCTGACTTCAGCCCAGCCGTCGGTGGCGACGAAGCCGTCTTTGGCATCCAGGCCCACGATCACTTTGCCCGGGAACGCCCGGCAGGCTTCGGCGACGAAGTCAGGGTCCTTGACCGCTTTGGTGCCGATGATCACGTAACTCACGCCGGCTTTGACGTAGTGCTCGATGGTTTCCAGCGAACGAATCCCGCCGCCGATCTGGATCGGCAGGTTCGGGTAACGACGCGCAATCGCCGTCACGACGTCGCCATTGACCGGCTGGCCTTCGAACGCACCGTTCAGGTCGACCAGGTGCAAGCGACGGCAACCGCCCTCTACCCATTTGGCAGCCATGCTCACCGGATCATCGGAGAACACCGTGGAATCTTCCATCCGACCCTGGCGCAGTCGTACACAGGCACCGTCTTTTAGGTCGATCGCGGGAATAATGAGCATTCTTTTTCCTTCGTCAAAAGAGCTGCGAGCCGCGCGCTTTACGCTGCAAGACTGCGCATCTATCAATTCTTGCAGCTCGAAACCTGGCGTTTCTAGCTGCTCTTCTCCAACGCCCACAGGTCGCTTTCGATGCTTTCGAAACGCTCCTTGAGGTGCGTCTGAACATCGAAGATCGCCCGGTTGTAGTAATGCGGCGCGATCTCGCGGGTGAACAATTCCAGAATTTCAGCCGCTTCGAACGAACCCAGGTCCAGCTCGAAACGGTCTTCCATGAACCGCTTGATCGTGTGGCACGCCTCGCTCTCCTGCTCGGGAGTGAGGGTCAGAATCGGCGGTTTGCTCTTCTTGCTCATTACCTGCGGCCGTCCCACGCCGCGAAGTTCTGCAGCAACTGCAGGCCATGGGTGTGGCTCTTCTCGGGGTGGAATTGCACGGCGAAGCGTGAGCCATCGGCCAATGCAGCGGCGAAGTCATGACCGTAATGGCCACGACCGACGATCTGCTGCGCGTTCGGCGATTCGATGTAGTAGCTGTGTACGAAGTAGAACCGCGCCATGTCCGGAATGTTGGCCCACAGCGGGTGGTCGACGGCCTGCGCCACTTCGTTCCAGCCCATGTGCGGGACTTTCAGGTGCTCGCCGTCTTCGTGAAGATCCTTGCCAAAGAAGCGCACCTGGCCGGGCAAAACGCCGATGCAATCGACGCCGCCACTCTCTTCACTGCGCTCCATCAGCGCCTGCATGCCCACGCAGATGCCAAGAAACGGACGGTCCTGACTGACTTCACGCACCAGGGCATCGAAGCCCAAGCGACGAATTTCCGCCATGCAGTCACGAATCGCGCCGACACCGGGAAACACGATGCGGTCAGCTTCACGGATCACGTCGGCATCGCTGGTGATCAGCACGCGACCGGCGCCGACGTGCTCCAGCGCCTTGGCAACCGAGTGCAGATTGCCCATGCCATAGTCGATAACGGCAACGGTCTGCATTACAGCACGCCTTTGGTCGACGGCATCTGGCCAGCCATGCGGTCGTCGAGCTCTACCGCCATGCGCAACGCACGGCCGAACGCCTTGAAGACAGTTTCGATCTGGTGGTGGGTGTTGTGGCCGCGCAGGTTGTCGATGTGCAGCGTGACGTTGGCGTGGTTGACGAAGCCCTGGAAGAATTCCTGGAACAGGTCAACATCGAAGCCGCCGACGGTAGCGCGGGTGTAAGGGACGTGCATCTGCAGGCCGGGCCGACCGGAGAAGTCGATGACCACGCGCGACAGCGCTTCATCCAGCGGGACGTAGGCGTGGCCGTAGCGACGGATGCCTTTTTTGTCGCCAATGGCTTTGCTGAACGCTTGACCCAGCGTGATGCCGACATCTTCCACAGTGTGGTGATCGTCGATATGCAGGTCGCCTTTGCATTCGATGTCCAGATCGATAAGCCCGTGACGGGCGATCTGGTCGAGCATGTGCTCAAGGAAAGGAACGCCGATATCGAATCGGGACTTTCCGGTGCCATCCAGGTTGATCGAGGCTTTGATCTGGGTTTCCAGGGTGTCGCGCTCGACGAACACCATACGTTCGGCCATCACCAACTCCGCAAAATCATTGGGCGAAAAGGCGGCCATTATAGGCGTGTGGCGGGGAAACAGAAACATGAAGCGAGCAATGCCGGACCGGGGGAATGCGGGGCCCCAAGCGCTAGACATGTGCGTACAAGCCAGCACAAGCCGCCGCCAACTGTAGGAGCGCGCTTGCCCGCGATTGCGATTCGTCTGTCACGCATGTAGTGCCTGACACACCGTCATCGCGGGCAAGCGCGCTCCTATAGGGTGTCGGCCCGACGATGGTCAGGCCGACACCGCGAAGGTTTTAGTGAAACAACACCGCAGTCTTCTGCAGAGTGATCCACACGCCCCACGCCAACGGAATGCCCACTGCCAGCCAGGCCAGAATCGCCAGTGGCTTGGTGCTTGGATCGGCTTTCCATTCCAGCGAAGTGCTGTGATCGGCGCCGACATCGTGACCGAAAGCTTGCTCAGCCTTCAATTGCTCGTCAGTCATGAAGTACTTGTCGGCCACCGGACGCACCAGCAGGTTGCAGATGAAGCCCAGCACCAGCAGCCCCGCGAGGATGTACAGGGTGATGTCGTAAGCGTCGGCACGTGCAACGCCGTGGCTCAACTGATACTCACGCAGGTAGTTCACCAATACAGGGCCGAGCACGCCGGCCGCAGCCCATGCGGTCAACAGACGACCGTGGATCGCACCCACCATTTGCGTACCGAACAGGTCAGCCAGGTAAGCCGGAACGGTCGCAAAACCGCCGCCGTACATCGACAGCACGACGCAGAACGCCGCCACGAACAGCGCAACGCTGCCCAGGTGACCCAGTGTCGGCACCGACGCATA
Organism: Pseudomonas sp. HP_01; assembly: GCF_055284355.1. Classification (NCBI taxonomy): domain Bacteria; kingdom Pseudomonadati; phylum Pseudomonadota; class Gammaproteobacteria; order Pseudomonadales; family Pseudomonadaceae; genus Pseudomonas; species Pseudomonas sp. HP_01. The sequence continues at coordinate 43,986 of NZ_JBTOPV010000089.1, forward strand.
GAGCAAAAAGCCCAGCGCGAAGAACACGAAGTAGGTGGCTTTACGGCCGATGTAGTCCGAGAAGGATGCCCAGAAGAAACGACCGCCGATGTTGAACAGGCTCAGCAGACCGGTGAAGCCCGCCGCGATGGCCGCGATGGCCGCCAGTTGCGAAGCATCCAGCTGCCCGAACGGCTGATCGGTGCCCAGCAGCTTGCCGCCGAACACTTCCTGCAGCAGTGGCGAAGCCATGCCGAGGATGCCGATACCCGCCGAAACGTTCAGGCACAGCACCAGCCAGACCAGACGGAATTGCGGGGTTTTCCACGCAACGCTGACGTGCACGTGGCGATTGGTGATCATCGCGCTGTTGGCTTTCTTCGCCGGAGCGGTCCAGCCTTCAGGTTTCCAGCCGGTAGGCGGAACGCGGTACGACAGTGCGCCGCCGATCATGAAGATGAAGTAAATCACCGCCATCACCGCGAAGCTCTGCCAGACACCGACGCTGTCAGGCGTGGCGAAGTGGCTCATCAAAGCGGTTGCCAGCGGAGCGCCAACCATCGCGCCACCGCCGAAACCCATGATCGCCATGCCGGTCGCCATGCCGCGCTTGTCCGGGAACCACTTGATCAGCGTCGAGACCGGCGAGATATAACCCAGGCCCAGACCGATACCGCCGATCACACCCGAGCCGATCCACATCAGCCAGATCTGGTGCGTATAAACGCCCAGCGCCGAGATCAGCAGACCACCACACCAGCACAGTGCCGATACGACACCGGCCTTGCGCGGGCCTGCGTGTTCCAGCCAGCCGCCCCAGATGGCTGCGGAGCAACCCAGGAAAATGAAGAACAGGGTGTAGATCCAGCCGAGCATGGAGATCGGCCAATCACAACTGGACGAAATGACTTGCTCGAAGAAACCCATGTCAGCCGGGCAGGCGACAGCGGTCTTGATGCCGATTGCCTTGGACAGCGGCAGCCAGAACACCGAGAAGCCGTAGGCCATGCCGATACACAGGTGGATTGCCAATGCAGCCGGCGGAACCAGCCAACGGTTGAAACCGCGCTTGGCGATAATGCGCTCTTTGGACAAGAACGCAGGCTGAGCGGCAGTGCCGCCCAGAGCAGTGCTCGTAGTCATCTTATTTGTTGCCCCCAATTTATAGTTTTATCCCGTAAGAACAGCGATATAGCTCCGCCACCACTCTTAAAGCACACAGGCCTTGGTGGTTTATCGGCAGCACATCTCTTTACGTGACAATTCGACGCAGCAAAGCTGGCGAATGGCGCGAGATTACCATTTGCGGCCTAAAAGAAAGCATTCTGCTATTACCTTTTTAGCGCCGTCTGTCACTGTGCAGGTCGCCTGACAACTCGATGGGCGGCGTCTGTGGCGATCCAGAACCCGATGCCTGCGTGAGGACGCTATACTCGCGGGCTAAATTTTGAACGACTCGACACAAGGACTCGCCCATGAAAGCGTTCGGCAAAATCCTGGGGCTCACTCTTCTCGGGCTGTTGCTGATCATCGTGGCTCTCGGCTTTGCCCTGACCCACTTTTTTGATCCCAACGACTACAAAGACGAGATTCGAAAACTGGTTCGCGATCGCGCCCATGTCGAGCTGACGCTCAATGGCGATATCGGCTGGAGTCTGTTTCCGTGGCTTGGCCTGGAGCTGCACGACGCCAGCGTCGCCACCTTGAGCGAGCCGTCCAAGCCCTTCGCCGACCTGCAGATGCTCGGGCTGTCCGTGCGCGTGCTTCCGCTGCTGCGCAAGGAAGTGCAGATGAGCGACGTGCGCGTCGAGGGCCTGAATCTGACGCTGACCCGCGATGAAAACGGCCACGGCAACTGGGAAGACATCGGCAAGGTCCCCGCCACTGTGGCCAATCCTGCCCAGCCGCCGGCCGCGCCTGATGCGCCGGCCGATACCGCGTCGGCCAAGCCTGACAAGCCATGGCAGCCGCTCAAGCTGGACATCGACAGCCTGACCGTGAACAACGCGCGGATCGACTTCAACGATATTCCCAAGGCCCGGCAGTTCACCGCCGAGAGCATTCAGCTGAGCACCGGCCCGATTCACAACGCGACCGATATCCCGCTGAAACTGACCGCCTTCCTCAGCACCAATCAACCCGTCGTGCGCACCAAAACCGAACTGACCGGCAAGCTGCGCTTCGATCGCGCGCTCAAGCGTTACCAGCTCGACGACATGCGCTTCTCCGGCGATGTGACGGGCGATCCGCTGCAGGGCAAGACCCTGACGTTCTCTGCCCAGGGCCAGTTGCTGGCAGACATGTCCGCCAACGTCGCGGAATGGACCAACCTGAAGCTGTCCGCCAACCAGCTGCGCGCCCTCGGCGAGTTGCATGTGCGTGATCTGGACAAGACCCCGCAGCTCACCGGGGGCATTTCGATTGCCCAGTTCAACCTGCGCGACTTCCTCGACAACATCGGTCAGCCTGCGCCAACCCTTGGCGACGGCAGCCTGAACAAACTGGAACTGGTCACCCGCATCGCGGCAACGCCCAACAGCGTGGCGCTGGATGACCTCACGGTGAAACTCGACGACAGCACCATCAGCGGTCACATCGCCGTGGAGGATTTCGCCAAGCAGTCCCTTCGTCTTCAACTCAAGGCCGACACGTTCAACGCCGACCGCTATCGCATGCCCGAGAGTGAACAATCCAAGGGCGCAGGCGCCGCTCGCAAAGCCGAAGTTCAGGGCGCCGAGGCCGAAGCCATGGTTGCATCGGGCACCTCCCCTTTGCCGAGTCAGCCAACCCAAGGCGCCTGGAGTGACGCGAAGCTGCTGCCGATCGAGCGCCTGCGCAAACTGGACGTCGATGCTGATCTGAGCTTCGGCAAGCTGACTCTGGAGAAACTGCCGATCCAGAATGCGGCGCTGAAAACCTCGGCGCTCGACGGCGTGATCACGGTCAACAGCCTGCGCGGCGATCTGTACAACGGTAACTTCGAGGTCAAAGGCAATCTCGACGCGCGTCCCGAGGTGCCGCTGGCGAGCGTTCAGACCCGCATCGCCAAGGTGCCGGTGGAGCACTTCATTCAGAGCCAGGGCACCACGCCGCCTCTGCGCGGCCTGCTCAACCTCACCAGCGACGTGACCGCCAAGGGCAACAGCGAGAAGGCGCTGGTCGAGAGTCTCAACGGTACCGCCAGTTTTGCACTGAACGACGGCGTGCTGGTTAACGCGAACCTTGAGCAGCAGCTCTGCCGTGGCATATCGACGCTTAACCGCAAGACCTTGAGCGGCGAACCGCGCGGCAAGGACACGCCCTTCCAGCAGCTCAACGGGAATCTGCTGTTCCGCAACGGCGTGGCCAGCAACCCGGATCTGAAAGTCCGCACCCCGGGCCTGACCGTCAACGGCGATGGCGACATCGACCTGCGCGTCATGGGGATGAACTACCGCGTCGGCGTGATCATCGAAGGTGACAAGAGCGACATGCCGGACCCGGCCTGCGAAGTGAACCCGCGCTTTGTCGGCATCGAATGGCCGGTGCTCTGCCGTGGCCCGCTGGAGATGGGCGCCAAGGCCTGTCGTCTGGATAACGACGGTCTGGGCAAGGTCGCTGCGAAACTGGCAGGCGACCGGATTGGCGACAAGATCGATGAAAAGCTGGGGGACAAGGTCAGTCCCGAGCTCAAGGACGCGATCAAGGGATTGTTCAAGCGTTAAGCCCATTCAACAGGCGCTGCAGAACGAACTGTAGGAGCGCGCTTGCCCGCGAAGGCTTCAGGTCAGAGACCATTTGTGTCGCTGCCCCAACCCATTTGCTGGCAAGCGCCCTTTGAAGTGAGCGATGCAACCCCACTTTCTTGATCACCGGAACCCTTGATGCAACCCGAGCAGTTCTCATCCGCCGTTATCGACTGGTACGACCGTCACGGCCGTCACGATCTCCCCTGGCAACACGACATCACCCCGTACCGCGTGTGGGTGTCGGAAATCATGCTGCAGCAAACCCAGGTCAGCACGGTGCTGGGCTATTTCGATAAATTCATGGAAGCGCTGCCCACCGTGCAGGCTTTGGCCGAAGCGCCGGAAGATGAGGTCCTGCATCTGTGGACCGGTCTGGGGTACTACACCCGCGCGCGCAACCTGCAGAAGGCCGCGAAAATCGTGGTGGCCGAGCACGGCGGTGAATTCCCCCGCGACGTGGAAAAGCTCGTAGAGCTGCCCGGTATCGGCCTTTCTACGGCAGGCGCGATTGCCAGCATCAGCATGGGCCTGCGCGCGCCGATCCTCGATGGCAACGTCAAGCGCGTGCTCGCCCGCTTCACCGCCCAGGAAGGCTATCCCGGCGAGCCCAAAGTGGCGAAGCAGATGTGGGCCACGGCTGAGCGCTACACGCCGCACTGCCGGGTCAATCACTACACCCAGGCGATGATGGACCTGGGCGCCACGCTCTGCACTCGGACCAAACCCAGTTGCCTGCTCTGCCCCCTTGAGCGTGGCTGCGAAGCGCACATGCTCGGGCAGGAAACCCGCTATCCCATCCCTAAACCGCGCAAGGTCGTGCCGCAAAAGCGCACCTTGATGCCGATCTTCGCCAACGACGAAGGCGCGATTCTGCTGTATCGCCGCCCTTCCACCGGGCTGTGGGGCGGGCTGTGGAGCCTGCCGGAGCTGGACGACTTCGACGACATGCAGCATCTGGCCGATCAGCACGCCCTTGAACTGGGCGAACATCAAGCCTTGCCGGGCCTGATCCACACATTCAGCCACTTTCAGCTGAGCATCGAACCCTGGCTGGTCCGGGTCCGTGAGTCCGCCCACCACGTGGCCGAGGACGACTGGCTCTGGTATAACCTCGCCACCCCGCCGCGCCTGGGCCTTGCCGCCCCGGTGAAGAAACTGCTGAAAAACGCAGCCGACGTATTGAATGCAGGAGAGTCCTCATGACCCGCACCGTGATGTGCCGCAAATACAAAGAAGAATTGCCTGGCCTGGACCGTCCGCCGTATCCGGGCGCCAAAGGTGAAGACATCTTCAACCATGTCTCGCAGAAAGCCTGGGCCGACTGGCAGAAACACCAGACCCTGCTGATCAACGAGCGTCGCCTGAACATGATGAACGCCGAAGATCGCAAATTCCTGCAGACCGAGATGGACAAATACCTGTCCGGCGAGGAATACGCCAAGGCCGACGGCTACGTTCCCCCTGCCGAATAACCCTTCGCAGACAGTGTTCGTCGTAAGCGGAGGAAATAATTCAGATTTTTTTCGACACCATGCTTGACGACCTCCTGAAAAACACGTTTAATGCGCCCCGTTGCCCAGATAGCTCAGTCGGTAGAGCAGGGGATTGAAAATCCCCGTGTCGGCGGTTCGATTCCGTCTCTGGGCACCACCTTCCGTTTTCAGGTGATGCCAAGCACATCTGAAAACACACAAGAAGCCCGCCTCGTGCGGGCTTTTTGCTTTCAATGGCTCCCCACCGCTCCCCTGTTAGCCCGGATAGATGTGAATGGATTCTTGAGCTCAGCGCCGGGTATGCGTGAAGACGCCCAGGTGCTGGCCGGCGTCTCCGACAAACGCACCTGTGTCGTCGCTCAAATCGCTCGATTGGAGATATGGGAGCAGATCGCCGGGCTATCGATCATGTTTGTTTTTCTTGTGCCCATGTCGCTTGCCGTGAGATCGGCTGTTGCCGCCGTCATCTGCCAAGTTGCTACCCACTGCGCCTCCGGCAGCGCCGCCCAAGCCGGCACCTATGGTTGACCCTGTTGAGCCACCCAACTGGTTACCAATGACAGACCCACCCGCTGATCCAAGCCCCCCGCCGATAGCCGCTTGGGTCTTGCTTCCCCTTTTGGCGCCTAAAGCTCCGCCAGCGGCTCCACCTACACCAGCACCCACCGCCGCGCCGGTGCTTCCACCCATTTGCTGTCCAATGACATTCCCGAGCGCGCCGCCTATGCCTCCGCCCACTGCAGACGTTCCATCCCCAGCCGCCAGCGCGCATTGAGCGCCAAGCATTCCTAAAAGCAGTACCGGTATAGTTATTCGCATGGATTCAATCTCAAGTGGGTGAAGTAGTCCCTCGGAGGAACATCGAGCAGGACTAAAACGGCGGTGCTGGACGGGGCTAGGGAGATTCAACTCAGAGTATGTCCAACGGTATGCTCATACCCACACATCGGCTGCCGTGGATAAAGCTTGATAGGGTAGACCTCCTGGCGGGTGGCCAGCGCCGGGATGGACAGGCACAAGGTATTCCTATTCGCTACCGAGCTATCGGAGGCTTTATGGCAACCTTCCCTCACCCATCACACCTGCAGCGCACCTACCGCCACCGCAATCTCGCTGATAGCCATATTTACACGCTCGGCGTCGTAGGCCCGGTATTGCAGCGCTCCCCCAAAGATTCACTGGGTGCCAAATCCATTAACTACAGCGCCTGGGCAGCGTCGCAGCCCTGCACGCAGAACGCGATGATCAGACTCCCCCCCTCCACGCCCTCACCTTTTTACAATTTTCCACTGAGCAGTCGCCCAAGATCAGTTGAACGAGACTCTGTTCAACCTCAGAATGCATTTTTTTAAGCAACCGCGGACACGGGAGGTGTGCATGAAGACTGTCGAAACGTCGAGCCGCCTCATTGGGGTCGGCGTGTACACGCCCTCAGAAGCAGCCCTCTACACAGGCATACCCGCCAAGGACATTCGCAGATGGCTGTTCGGCTATAAGGCGGATGGTGTGGAGCACTCCGGTCTGTGGCTACCTGAAGTGGGTGTCGGGGACGAGAAGCTGCTTGGCTTCCACGATCTGCTTGAGATCAGATTTGTCCATGCCTTTCGAAAGCACGGAGTAAGCCTTCAAGCTATTCGCGCGGCATCAAGACAAGCCAAGGAAATTTTTAACCAGCACTATCCGTTCACCTGCAGAAGATTCCAGACTGACGGCAGGAGCATATTCGCCACCGTGTTTGACGAGACTGGCGACGAGGCGATCCTGGATCTGGCGAAACGTCAGTACGCATTCAGGCAGGTCATCGCGCCTTCGCTGTATGAGGGCATTGACTACACGGGCGAGGGAAAGGCGCAGCGTTGGTATCCGGTCAAGCGCAGCAAGGCAATTGTGCTCGACCCGAAGCGTAACTTTGGAAAACCGGTGCTCTCCTCCGCTGGTGTCGATACGGCTTCGATTTATCAGGCTTATCTGGCGGAAGGCCAGGACGCAAAACGTGTGTCTGTGATTTTCGAAATTCCGACCGCGGCAGTGGACGCTGCGGTGACCTATGAGCACAGGATTGCTGCTTGAATTTTCTGATCGATAACAATCTTCCACCGTCCATTGCCAGAGCCTTGCACGAGCTGTGCAGAGGCGAAGGCCATGTCGTAATCCCGCTCAGGGACAGATTCCCCGCCGACACAAGTGACATTCACTGGATTACCGAGCTCACTGCCGAACGCGGTTGGGCTGTGGTGTCACAAGACAAGCTCTCCAAAGGAAACGTCGAGCGGCAAGCCTTCAGAGAATGCGGCCTGCCGGTTTTCTGTCTTGCCAAGCAATGGGGCCAGACAACCTACTGGAGTAAGGCTGAAAATCTTGTCCGCTGGTGGCCTGCCATTGTTCGGCAGGCGGAACTGATATCGGGCGGTGCGGCATTCAAGGTTGCCTGGAGATTTTCAGCACCCGGGAAGTTTGAGCAATTGAAAATGTAGCCTCGCATCAGACTTGCCCCTTGCGATTCCGTCTCTGGGCACCATAAATACCGAAAAACCCCTGCATCGAAAGATTCAGGGGTTTTTTATTGGGCGCGATTTATTAACATCGTTGACCCGAGCCGACCAAGGAGCCCGTTATGGCATCTGTCAGCAAGCAACAGAAACGCGCGAAGCGCGCCAAGACCAAAGCCAAGGCGCAGCGTGTCGCCCGCCAGCATCCGCAGACCGTCAACCCGATCGTGCCGGATTACTTCATGCCTGACTTCTTGTCGGACGACGAAGCGGCGCTGTTGGACGACGATACCCTGCTAAAGAATTTCGTAGAGCCCGACATCCTCGAAACCATGGACGAAGAAGCGCGGGAGGCGATGGCGGCGGTGATCAGGGGCGAGGACATCGAGATGTCGCTCACTGAAGACGAAATGCTGCTGATGGAGGTTTACCAGTCCCCTGCCCCACTGCCGTCTCAAGAGCAGCGACTCGCCCATTACGAAGTGCTCAAGCTTGCCGAGCAGCAAGGGCCCCTGGACCTGCTTGACGCCTTTGCCAGAGGTCCCATAGCTGCCCACGCTTTCTACGACATCAACTTCGACGACTACCTCGACATCCTGGTGAACACGCTTGGCGCGTACTGGATGTGGGCCCACGGACTGGACGAGGCGGCCGTTCGTGCGCGCATCCACGACGATGATTTCTACGAGGCCTTCCGCGCGGTTCTCGACGAGATCGAGATGGAATCCACACTGGAGATGCTGGGGGTCGACCGCAACAAGCACGACGAACCGGCTCAAGACTGAATACAATACGCGCCCGATGATCCTGGGCCATGCGAATGGCTGCACCGCACAAGGAACCGCCGTCATGGCCTCCCCCGACAAACAGCAAAAACGCGCCCAGCGTGCAAAGGCCAAGGCCAAGCAGAACCGTTCCGGCAAGGCCCGGCCGAGCGTCATTCACCCGGTGCTCAACCATGCGTTCGTCAACGAGCCCTTCGATGACGTAGAGATCGACCTGAGCACGTTCGATTTCAAAGACATCGAAGAAAACGGTTTCGACCCTGCTGATTTCGACGACCTGTTCGAAGCAATGAAGCAGGCCGAATCCATAAGCTTACTGGCGCTGTGCGTGGTCTTCCTGCAGTACCCGGTGCTGGAGTTGGTGATCGCCGAAGAAGACGAAGAGCCGGCGACCGACTTCATGATGGGCCTGCTGATTACCTACCGCGGGCTCTTCCATGAGGAAGATGAAGACTCGGCCGTTGAATGGATTGGTAGCGACGCCTTCCAGACTGCCTACAACGAAGCGTCCGTGATCCTGCAGAAAAAGAATGCGAAAGGTGCAGGCGGGCGTTCTTAAAAGCGTTTTTTGATTTACATGACCCCGGTCAAAACGGTAGCTTTGCGCCATTACGAGAATGCAACTCCTTCTCAACTAAAGGCTGCCGTTTTGACACCTCCAAACACCGCTTCGCCTGAACAGTCTTCAGGCGAAACGAGCGCTTACTCCCGAACCCGAATTTTCCTGCATTGGCTGTCTGCCACCGTCATCCTGTGGGCGACGTTCAGTGGATTCGGCGTGGCTTTGCTCGATCAGAGCGACCCTATTCGGCAATGGGTCGAGTGGTTCAACCCGCAGCTGACCAGCCTCTTCATTCCGTTCTTTGTCTGGCGGTTGTGGCTGGCGATCAAGGCGCCCTCATTTTCCACCGCTAAAAACGCTCAGGCGCGACTGGCGAGCGCTGCGCACAAGGCGATCTATGGGGCGGTGGCCGGCGTGTTGATTACCGGCGTGCTGATGATGAGCCACCCGGTCATGCTGCTGGCGCTGGTGCCGCTGCCACAGCTCATCCATTCAAAGATCGCGCTGATGGAGCTGCATCAGGTGCATCACGTCCTGTGCGCGGTGTTGGCAGGGTTGGTGGCGCTGCATCTGGCGGCGGTGGTGCTGCATCAGGTGCGGGGCAAGTCGGTGTTAGGGAGAATGCGCGGAACAGTGTAGGAGCGCGCTTGCCCGCGATGACTTATCAAAATTCAATAGAGATGGGCCTGCGAGGCCACTATCGCGAGCAATCCCCGCGCTCCTCAGGACCCAATCATCAGCACAAAAAAAGCCGCCATCATCCCTGATAGCGGCTTCTCAACAGCGGTCGGTCACAACCGACTTACTCCCCCATCAATTCATCACAACCTTGCCTGCCTTCCCCGCCTTGCGACGGTTCGACACGATCAAACCGGCCGCCACGACCAGGATGCTCAGCAGCCCGGTGGCAATGATTTCCATGCGGTGGCCTTCCTGGAACAGCATGATGGTCAGCACGGCGACGATGAATACGATGACCACCCACGTCAGGCCGGGGAACAGCCACATGCGGAAGTCGATGGCCTGGCCTGCTGCTTCACGCTTGCGGCGCATACGCAGTTGGGACACGGCGATGACCAGATACACCAGCAGCGCGATGGCGCCCGAGCTAGCCAGCAGGAAGTCAAACACCGCCGCAGGTGCGACGTAGTTGGCGAACACGGCGGCAAACGCAGCGCCGGTCGACAGCAGGACCGCCCAGTAAGGCGTGCCGGCTTTGGTGGTGCGCTGGGAAACAGCAGGAGCGTCGCCACGTTTGCCGAGGGAAAACAGCATGCGTGAGGCCGTGTACAGCGCCGAGTTCAGGCAGCTGGTTACTGCGACCAGCACGACAATGTCGACGATCAACTTGGCATTCGGAATGCCCATCAGATCGAGCACGGTCTGGTACGAACCTACTTCAGCCAGACGGCTGTCGTTCCACGGCACCAGCGAGACGACGAGGAAGATCGAAAGCAGATAGAACAGGCAGATCCGCCAGATCACCGAGTTGGTGGCCTTGGTGATTTGCTCGCCAGGATTCTTCGATTCCGCCGCCGCGATGGTGACAATCTCCGTGCCCATGAACGAGAACATGGTCGTCAGCATCGCCGCCAGTACCGCGCCCATGCCGTTAGGCAGGAAACCTTGCGTGTCGTACAGGTGCCCCACGCCGCTGACCTGGCTGTTCGGCAACAGACCCAACACCGCCGCAATGCCCAGCAGCACAAAGCCAATGATCGCGATGACCTTGATCAGAGCGAACCAGAACTCGAACTCTCCGTAGTTCTTCACGCTGAACAGGTTGGTCGCGGTGAGCAGCAGGGTGATCACCAGCGTGAATGCCCAGATCGCAACGTTCGGGAACCACGCGTGCAGGATGGTCGCGGCGGCGTTGGCTTCCAGCGGAATGACCAGCACCCAGAACCACCAGTACAACCAGCCGATGGTGAAGCCGGCCCAGTGCCCGATCGCGCGGTCGGCGTAGGTCGAAAAAGAACCGGTGTCTGGCGAAGCGACGGCCATTTCCGCCAGCATGCGCATCACCAGCACCACCAGCGTACCTGCGGCGCCGTAAGCCAGAAGCACGGCCGGCCCGGCTTCGGCGATCGCGTGGCCGGAGCCAACGAAGAGGCCGGCGCCAATAACGCCAGCGATAGAGAGCATCGTGATGTGCCGCGGTTTGAGCCCTTGTTCAAGGTTTGAAGCGTTGGGTGTACTGCTCATGGAACCAACCTTAGAAGGATTTTTGTACGGATCAGGACGCGTGTCGGCTCTTCGTAAAGAGAACACAACAGTCTGTTATTTATTTTTTACGCAAGAATTGCGCCAGAATGTTTCAGATACGACGTCGCGGCGGGATACGGCGGCTCCAGACGATTTCCGCAAGTCCATGAATGCAATAGCAATTCGCCAGCCGCGTAGGAAACGTTACCGAGCGCAACAGGAGGGAGACGATTGGCCGCACCGAAAATACACACTTAAGACGAAATGGCACCAAATAAGCGCACTAGAATGGCCGGCGATCCCTCCCGTGGCCGAAACACCCTTCCCCACGGCGGTTAAAGCTGGCACCATCGCGCCCTTTTTGCGCAACGGCACTGAGCCGGCGCCCATCAAGCTCATCTTTATAAGCCTTCGCGCGCTGCGCCTGTTGCGCCCCCCAGGCGGCGTCCAACTGGCCAACCGGATGAGCCCACCGCATACATACGAGGACTGAACATGGCCGAGGCCACGCCCGCCCTGGAAATCCGCAATCTGCACAAGCGCTACGGCGAACTCGACGTGCTCAAGGGCATCTCGCTGAGTGCGCGCGATGGCGACGTGATCTCGATTCTGGGTTCGTCTGGTTCAGGCAAGTCGACGCTGCTGCGCTGCATTAATCTGCTGGAGAACCCCCATCAGGGGCAGATTCTCGTGGCAGGTGAAGAGCTGAAGCTCAAAGCCACCCGCAAAGGTGAACTGATCGCCGCCGACAACCGTCAGATCAACCGCCTGCGCAGCGAGATCGGCTTTGTCTTTCAGAATTTCAATCTCTGGCCGCACATGACCGTCCTCGATAACATCACCGAGGCGCCGCGCCGAGTGCTGGGGCAGAGCAAGGCTGAAGCCACCGAAGTCGCCGAAGCGTTGCTGGCCAAAGTGGGAATCGCCGACAAGCGTCATGCCTATCCTGCACAGTTGTCGGGCGGTCAGCAGCAACGTGCCGCCATTGCGCGCACGCTGGCGATGCAGCCCAAGGTCATTCTGTTCGATGAGCCTACATCTGCCCTCGATCCCGAGATGGTGCAGGAAGTCCTTAGTGTTATTCGTGGCCTGGCCGAAGAAGGCCGGACCATGCTGATGGTGACCCACGAAATGAATTTCGCCCGCCAGGTGTCCAGCGAAGTAATCTTCCTGCACCAAGGGCAGATAGAAGAACAAGGATCGCCAGACCAGGTCTTCGATGACCCACGGTCGGCGCGCTGCAAACAATTCATGTCCAGCAATCGCTAACGGAGCAACATCGATGCAGACCCTGAGAAACATTCTGTTGGCCGCTGCCGCCACCCTGGCCATGGCCTCCAGCGCCTTTGCTGCCGACACCCTGAAAATGGGCATCGAGGGCGCCTACCCGCCGTTCAACAACAAGGACGCCAGCGGTCAGGTGGTGGGCTTTGACGTGGAGATTGGCAACGCACTGTGCGCCAAGATGAAAGTGACCTGCGAAACCGTCACGTCCGACTGGGACGGCATCATTCCGGCGCTGAACGCGCAGAAGTTCGATTTCCTGATTTCGTCGATGTCGATCACCGAAGAACGCATGCAGGCCGTGGATTTCACCATTCCGTACTACTCCAACAAGCTGCAGTTCGTCGCGCCAAAAACCACGAATCTGAGCGGCGACCTGGCCGCCATCAAGGAAACGTTGAAGGGCAAGACCATCGGCGCCCAACGCGCGACCCTGTCCGGCACGTGGCTGGAAGACAACTGGGGCGATGACGTGACAGTCAAGCTTTACGACTCCCAGGAAAACGCCTTTCTCGACCTGGCGTCGGGCCGCCTCGACGCGCTGCTTGGCGACAAATACGCGAGCTACGAGTGGCTCAAAGGCAAGGAAGGCCAGAGCTTCGAGTTCAAAGGTGACCCGCTTCCGGTTGACGACAAGATCGGCATCGCGGTGCGCAAAGACGACCCGCTGCGCGACAAGCTGAGCGAAGCCCTGAAAGAAATCATCGCCGACGGCACCTACAAGAAGATCAACGACAAGTACTTCCCGTTCAGCATCCTCTGACCTGCCTGACCATCGCCGCCGTTTGCCCGCGCAGACGGCGGCGTCTGCCCTCTAGACAAACAACGCCATGAACTTCGATCTCTATGGATTCGGCCCGGCCCTGGCCGCCGGCATGCTGATGACCCTCCAACTTGCGCTGTCGGCCCTGTGCCTGGGGCTGGTCCTCGGCCTGCTCGGGGCGCTGGCGAAGACTTCGCCGAATCGTGCCTTGCAGTGGCTGGGCGGCACCTATTCCACACTGGTGCGCGGCATCCCCGAATTGCTGTGGGTGTTGCTGATCTACTTCGGCACGGTCAGCTCGATGCGGGCGATCGGCAAGCTGTTCGACATTCCGAACCTGTCGCTGAGTGCTTTCGCGGCTGGCGTCATTGCCCTGGGCCTGTGCTTCGGCGCTTACGCGACCGAGGTGTTTCGCGGCGCCATGCTGTCGATCCCGAAAGGTCATCGCGAGGCCGGCTTGGCGCTGGGGATGTCGCGCTCGCGGATCTTCTTCAAACTGGTGATGCCGCAGATGTGGCGCATTGCGCTGCCGGGGCTCGGCAATCTGTTCATGATCCTGATGAAGGACACCGCGCTAGTCTCGGTCATCGGCCTTGAAGAGGTCATGCGTCACGCGCAGATCGCCGTCACGTCCACCAAGCAGCCTTTCACCTTCTATATGGTCGCGGCGCTGATGTACCTGTGCATGACCGCGCTGTCGATGATCGGCCTGGCATGGCTGGAGAAACGCGCGTCGGTGGGTTTTGCGAGGAGTGCGTCATGAGTTGGGAATTCGTCCTCAAATGGCTGCCGAAACTGCTGCACGGCGCTACCGTCACTCTGGAGCTGGTCGCCGTCGCGGTGATTGCGGGCCTCATTCTCGCCATACCGCTGGGCATCGCCCGCGCGTCGCGTAACGCCTATGTTCGGGCGCTGCCTTACGCCTACATCTTCTTCTTTCGTGGCACACCGCTGCTGGTGCAGCTGTTTCTGGTCTATTACGGCCTGGCGCAGTTCGACGCCGTCACCAGAGGGCCGCTGTGGCCTTACCTGCGCGACCCGTTTTTCTGCGCCGCGCTGACCATGACGCTGCACACCACCGCCTACATCGCGGAGATCCTGCGCGGCGCCATTCAGGCCGTGCCGCCAGGCGAAATCGAAGCGGCTCGCGCACTGGGCATGTCCAGAGGCAAAGCGCTGCTGTACATCATCCTGCCCCGTGCCGCACGCATCGGCCTGCCGGCATACAGCAACGAAGTCATTCTGATGCTCAAGGCCAGCGCGCTGGCGAGCACCGTGACCCTGCTCGACATCACCGGCATGGCCCGCACCATCAACGCGCGAACCTACATGCCGGAGCAGACTTTCCTCATCGCCGGGTTGATCTACCTGGTGATGTCGTTCGTGCTGGTGCAAGGCTTCAAACTGCTTGAGCGCTATTTGAGGGTGGACGCCAGCCAAGGGCGGTGAGCTTCTGCGCGCTCTAACGGGCGCCACCTCTTTCGTCCATACGCCAGGGGCGGCGCAGCAAACACCGCTCATGTGGGACATCCGCCGTCGCACAGCAAACACCGCTCATGTGGGACATCCGCCGTCGCACAGCAAACCCCGTACCTGTAGGAGTGAGCTTGCTCGCGAAGGCGGCATCTCAGCCGCCAAAGATCGCCCTGCCTGATGATCACGCCCGGCACCTGATTCACCGTATGCTGCAACGCATATCCCGACGGCCCGAATCAAATGCCACTCACACCCGCGCAATTCCAATCCCGATTCGCAGCGCTCGATGCCTTCCTGCTTGAGCATCAGGCCCTGTGGCGCCCGCGACCCTTCACCTATCGCCATCTGCCGTGGGAATCGCAGCACCCGGAGCTGTCACGCTGGCTGCGACAACGTTCGCTTGAAGAGGCAGAAACTGCGCACAACCACCCCGAACAGCTCGATGCGCCACAGCCGTTTACGCATCTGGCTTTACAGTCGAAGGCATTAAGCGAGATCGAACCGCTGCCGCCCGTCAGCCTGGAGACCGTGTCAGCGCGCATGAGCGTCGACGTACCCGGCCGCAAGTGGCAGCAGATCGAAGCCTTCGCCAGCCGCTTGAGTTTTCAGCGACAGCCAACCCACTGGCTGGACTGGTGCTCTGGCAAAGGCCACCTCGGTCGGCGCCTCGCTCATAGGGGTCAAGCACTGACCTGCCTGGAATACGACCCACAACTGGTTGAAGCAGGACGGCAGCTCAGCGACAAACTGGGCATCACCGCGGACCATCTGCATCAAGACGTCATGGCCGCCGATGCCGGCGCGCGCCTCGAAGCGCATCACACGCCAGTCGCCCTCCACGCCTGCGGCGACCTTCATGTGCGCCTCATGCACCTCGCCAGCGACGCCCGCTGCCAACAACTAGCCATCGCGCCCTGCTGCTACAACCGCATCACCGGCGAGCACTACCGCCCGATATCCCGGCAGGGCAAAGCGTCCACGCTCATGCTCTCCATCGACGACCTCGGCCTGCCCCTCAGCGAAACCGTCACCGCTGGCGCCCGCGTGCGCCGCCAGCGCGACACCTCCATGGCCCGACGCCTCGGCTTCGACCTGCTACAGCGAGAGCTGCGCGGCGTCGACGACTATCTGCCAACGCCATCGCTGCCCAGTGCCTGGCTCGACAAACCCTTCACCGACTACTGCCGCGACCTCGCCGAGCTCAAGCAACTGCCCTCCCCCGGCATTCAGGACTGGACGGCCCTTGAAGCAGCGGGATGGGCGCGTCTGGCCGAAGTGCGCAATCTCGAATTGCTGCGCAACCTCTTCCGCCGGCCGCTGGAAATGTGGCTCATCCTCGACCACGCGCTTTATCTGACTGAGTGCGGGTACGAGGTGCACATTGGCACCTTCTGCGACAGCCAAGTCACCCCGCGCAATCTGCTGATTCATGCAGAGCGACCGTGAGCATTTTTTGACGCGCGCGCCTGTGGATAAGTCTGTTGATGAAATTCCATCGAACGCCCGGAAATCCTGCTTTGAAGGGGACGTAACCATTTGTTCATTTTTTGGCCAGCGTAAAATTGGCGCTAAAACAGTAGCTTGCGAACGATTGAGAATGGTTCCTGAATCTGACCGATCGTCGCCTTCGGTTTGTGCGGATTGTGAATAACGGTAATCACCTTCCGGCATAAGGGCCGCGAAAAAACTGAAATTAGGGCTTTACTCGCCAGATCAAATCCCTATAATCAGCGCCCACAACGCCGGTATAGCTCAGTTGGTAGAGCAACTGACTTGTAATCAGTAGGTCCCGGGTTCGACTCCTGGTGCCGGCACCATACAAGGTTTCAGAGAAGGCTTCTAAAATCTCTGAAACTTCCGAAAAACCCGCCTTCTGGCGGGTTTTTTCGTTTTGGGGTTTCGTCGGATTCCAAGGGTAGCCAGCGCTAATAAGGGTACTTTTAAGGATACCTACCAATTCGATTGGAAAGTACCCTTATGGCTCGCACAAGGCTCCCCTTACCGACAACGCCTGCCGCACTGCAAAGGCTCGCGAACGTGAGTACAAGCTTTTTGACGGCGATGGCCTTTACCTGCTCGTGAAGCCCAACGGTCGCAAAGGCTGGCGGCTCAGGTACGTAAAGCCCGATGGCCGCGAGGGCCTGACTTCACTCGGCAATTATCCAGTGGTCGGGCTGGCTGACGCTCGCCGCAAGCGCTTCGAGCTCAAACAGCAGCTCGCCAACGGCATTGACCCTATACAGTCCAAGCAGCAGGCCAAGGTGCAAGCCGTGATCAATGGCCGCACCTTCGAAAGCGTTGCGCCCGATTGGTATGCCGGGATGGTGCCGAAGTGGGCGCCAGGTCATGCCAAGACTGTACTCAGCCGGTTGAAGACTCACGTATTCCCTTTGCTTGGTGCCAGGGCAATCGTTGAACTCGACACCCACGACCTCATGTAGCCACTGGAAGCCGTGACGAAGCGCGGCACCATCGACGTGGCGCTCAGGATCAAGAACTACCTGCAAAGCATCATGCGCGAAGCCAAACGGCTGCGATTGATCACGGCGAACCCAGCTCACGATCTCGATGGCTCGATCAAAATGCCACGGGTTTCACATCGACCCGCACTACCCTTATCGCGGTTGCCTGAGCTACAGGCGCGTATCGACGGCTACAAAGGTCGCCCGCTCACGCGCCTCACGGTGATGCTATCGCTGCACGTGTTCGTACGCTCCAGTGAACTGCGCATCGCCCGTTGGAACGAGTTTGACCTCAAGCGCGGCATCTGGGAAATCCCCGATACCCGCCCAGCGCTAGATGGTGTGCCCTTTTCCACAAGGGGTACAAAGATGGCCGGTGACATCCACGTTGTCCCCTTATCGCCGCAAGCAGTGGCCTTGCTTGAGCAGATCCACGCGATCACCGGCAAGTTCGAGCTGGTGTTCGCGGGAGATGCCAAACCGTGGAAACCGATGTCCGAGAACACGGTGAATGCAGCGCTCAGGACGATGGGCTACGACACCAAGGTGGATATCTGCGGTCATGGCTTCCGAGCCATGGCGTGCAGTGCGCTGGTCGAGTCCGGGCTGTGGTCAGAGACGGCTATCGAGCGGCAGATGAGCCACAAGGAACGCAACAACGTGCGGGCCGCTTATACCCACAAGGCCGAGTTCCTCGAAGAACGCCGGATGATCATGACCTGGTGGAGCCGGTTTCTGGAGGCGAACCGCGAGGATAATGTGACGCCGCATGAGTTTGCCAAGCAGACGGGCGATAACGTCACGCGCCTTGGCAGTGCCAAGAGGACCGAGTAGCCCGCCGCACCACCACCTCAAACTCGCTGTGAAGTTACCCACAGCTCCGCATCAAGCTCCTCCGCGCGGGTCCATTGAAACGAGGCGGCAAAGCCGCCCCGTTTCAATGGACCTAACCTTATTAAAAACCACTGGCACAGTTGTCATCTGTGGAAAACCACTGATGTCCATCGGGGGATAGTTTTTATCCACAGGCGCTAACCACATGAAATCGCTCTACTTGACGAACATTGCCCACAAGCGTAGGCCGGTAGATGCAATCGCTGCCGAGGCAGCCGAATGTGGCCTGAAACCTGAAAGGTCACGCCGCTACCGCGGTGGTTCAACCCCCAAGTATGATTCGCGTCCCGTAGCTCGTACGGTCACTACCCATGTGATGGATGCCAACTAAATATCATTGCCCCTGCGGCAGCTACCCTACCCTCCTGCCCAGCAGCAACCTATCCGCTTGGCCATTTCGTGTGCGCCAACCTGTGCCCGTCTCTTTATCCGGAAAGAGGCGGGCACTTCTAACACTGCTGCAGCCCTGATCGCATATGGCTTTGCGGCACTCCCCCTCGTGACAATCGGCGTGACAAACGCCGATGTCCCCAGCAACAGCGCTGTAGATGATGATGCCGCAGACCAGGGAATGGACTGCACCTGACTGACAGTCAGGCATGCCCCTGTCATCGCATTGCTGCGTTCACCCGGCTCAGGATCTCGCGGCACTGGTCTCGTCAGCCAATGCAGCCTCCACCCGCCCACCGGCAACGATGCTCAGGAGGCCAGATCATGAGATGCCCTTGCTCCCGGTTGTAAGGAGCCGCAAGTCCCGCGTAGAGGACATTCCCCACAGGTCGCAGGGGCCTTGATCCCTGATAACACTCAGCATTCTTGGCGAGATGACGTGGGGCGAGGATCGGAGAACGGAAGATGAGGTGACCGATATGGCTTTGGTGGGTAGACGCGATGGTCGTAATTTCGGCTATGGCAGGCAATTGAGCTACGCAGGACCGCAGGCGCTGAAAGAAATGTTTGGCGGCGGCCACTACGGCACGGTGAAGGCACACTTTGATCGGTGGCAGGCATTCGTGAGGTGGTGCCGCTCAGAACAGGGGCCGGGTATCAATGATGCGCGGCAGATTGATCGGAAGGTATTGGCGGACTATGCGGCGTATCTGCGCGAAGTGGTTAAGCGCGGTGACCTTGCTGTCAGCACCGCACAAAACCGCCTTTCCAGCGTTAACAGGACTATGGCAGCGCTTCGCGGTGATCAGTACGTGGCATTGCCCAGTCCGAGCAAGGCGTTGGGTATGCAGCGCACCGGGATTCGCCACTCAGTGCCGCAGGGCCAAGACCGCGATCAGGTTAATGAGATCGTCAATGCGCTTTGCCGCAATCATCAGCAACGGGCCGCTGCAATCGTTCTGTTGACGCGAGCCATCGGCATGCGCTTGCGTGAGGCCATCTTGGCTGACCTGCCCCGGTTAACTCGTGAGGCTAACGACCTAGGCAGGATTAACATTCAAGATGGCACCCAAGGCGGCCGCGCCGGCGCGTCGGCGCCTCGCTGGATCATCTTAGATGATCATATTCGAGACGCGCTGAGATTTGCAGAGCATGTCTCGCCCGATGGTAGTCGCAACCTGCTTGCACAGACCGAAAGCTACCTCAATTTCCAAATGAGAATTGTCCGCCCTGCACGGGAAATCCTAGGTAAGCACAACCTCAAAGTTTTCCACGAATTGCGGGCAGCTTATGCGTGCGAACGCTGTAAGCAAATCACCCATCAACCCGCCCCCATCAACGGCGGCACTTGCTATCAGCTCGACCAAAACCTCGACCAGAAGGCTCGCTAACAAATCAGCTATGAACTCGGGCATGGACGTATCGACGTGGTATCGGCATACATCGGCGGTCGAGCATGAGCGAGCCATACAATATTGAGCTTTTCCTAGCAGCAGTCCTAAAAGGGTCGCATTCGACGCACGCGCGTCGCATACGCCAAGCAAAAGCTATTCAAGCAGCGATCTATGATCGCTGGCACTGTGACAACCCGTGGATCTGGCAGGAGAAACATCTCACATGGTTTCTAAGCCAACACGTGAGCCGGCGTGCAGAATCTTCGCGCTATTACTATCTGCTAACCGTACAGTTGCTCACTCTTCGCTTAGGCAAGCCCTAGCAGTTCAAATTGCCAGATGAAATTAGTATCCGTCGAAACAGCATTCGAGCAAAGAAAATTTAAAAAATCGCAAAATAACTCTGGAAAACACGAAAATATTAGGCAATGATTACCTTACAGTAGACAACAAGACTTACAATGCAATAAATATTTATCCGCAAGGGCTCACACTGCGAACAATCCCACCCAAAACCACCGAACACTCTAAACAAAATATAGGAGCACCAATGTTCACAAACTCTTCAAACCCATGCCTCATAACAATAAGCGAAACAACAGAGTCCAAACTATACTGGCTATCCCAAGGACTTGGCAAAGGACACGAAGCTCAATTAGAAAGTGCTGACGTAATTCTGGTTCCGGAAAAAAATTTCCGAGAAGGATTTCCATTTCTTTTCCATCAAGACACTCCAGCACTTCTTAAATATTTATCAGAAAACTTGTCCTCGCATACCTCAGTAGAAATCTGCGCAAACGACGATGAATATCTAGAAATAGCTCTACATTCTGCTCACTTTAGGATAGGGAAAATACTTGTAAACTATATAGTCGCTCCATTGGTTATAGGGCTACTCACAAATTACATCTACGATGAACTAAAAGCAAAACCTACGGATCATATAGAATTCACCATGACCATGGAAGACCACGACTGCAAATCGTTCAACTTTGATTTTAAGGGTGAGGCGCAAAACTTTGGCCAGCTTGTTGATAAAGTGGGACAAATGTCTCGAGACTGCCAGAAAAAAAGCCATACAGCAAACAAGGTAAAATCCCCAAAATGACGGTTTCTAACCTCACCAATGCAGAGGCGTGGATTGACGCACTGCGCTACCCGGAAGATGACCCTTTAATACTAAAAGCATCGGCTCATCATAAAATTTTAGCGGAACTTAAAACAGCCGCACTCTCCAGATATGACGAGGAAGAAGCAACACTTGTCTGGAAAGCGGAAACAATCGCAGAAGTTCAAACAAAATTCATAACCGCTTTCTCCCAACTGAAGAAACAGAATTTCTATTCTGCTTGGTGCCATCTGGAGCAATGCGAAATCACTCTAAACAGCCTGAAAAAACACCATATTATTTCAGATGACGACCCTCATCGCTTAGCATACATCGATAATATGATTGCAAGGTGGCAGAGCCTATACCCTTATAAAGTTTTCTTTAGTCCCGAAATACTTAAAAAGAAAATCGAATGCAGTGTGTGCAGAGCCCCTGTACTACCAAGATCACCTTGCGGTCATAAGAAAGGCAAAATTTATCATGGAGACCTATGCCATCACATTGTTACAGAAATGGAATTTTTGAGTATTTCTGCGGTTGAAAATCCTGTCCAACGATACTCCGTAGCCTTTCTGGCCAACCCAGATGGAACACAAAAGGACCATTACAACTACTCAAATGTAAAATTTGTATCTGATCGAGTATCATCCCCGTTCCATGGTTGGCACTCAGAGCAAACCACCAGAAAAATAGCGGCCTCTGAGGTAGCGCACCTCCCTTCAGACCATCCTTGCCCCTGCCTTTCGGGGGCTGAGTTTTCTGAATGTTGTATTGGTCGTTCAGAGTTAGTCGTTCCCCATTTGCAAATAGTTTTTTACGTTCAGCCGGAAGGTAATTTCCCAGAGAATGAGCTTCTACTTTAGCCTATGGTCACTTGTCAGCTCAGCATATACGCGATACAGGTACACAGGCCTGAGACCAAATCAATGATACTACATGAAATAGAACCAACTAACCCAAATCAGAAAAGGGACAGATTTATTGTTCAGCGCTGGTTGAAGTGCCATCAAATAAGCCCCCCCCTTCTCCCTCAAAGTTTATTCTCAACAATCAAACTATCCCTTAAGGTTTACACAAGATATGAGGCTGAACACCTAAATCTTTACAAGCACTTATAAAAGTATTAATAAGCCAGATAAGCTGGGTGTGATGTGGCTTGCATGTACCATTAAGAGACAGGTCTGAAAATATTATTTCAAGCTGGCTCTTGCTTATAAAGGGTGTTGCAAGAACAATTTTCCTTGTAGAATTCTGATTATCGAAAATTTTTGTGAGCGCACTGTGTAAGTCACTCCAAACTTTCCCGCCCCTGACTCGGCTGATTTTGGTATTTTCGTAATTTTTATTCCAGTCCCTGTCATGCTTTTCCTTAAAATCTTCCAGCGTAGAAAATACCCTGCCTATATTCTTAAGCCCCTGTGCCACAACCTCATGAAAACTACTCGCCCCATGACTGTCCTTTTTAGTGAATTTCGCGTGAATAAACGTGATCGCAGGGGGGCTGGAGTCAGGTTCCAGGTAAATATGATCTGCCCATTCGTCATTCATATCATCACAGATAGTAATCCCCGGGGCTTTACAATAGTTATCTTCTATCTTTCTGAATAATGACGCGACGGGAAATTCTGAAATGTGATCTGGGAACGGCTTTACTCCTTTCTTATGCTGCTTTTCTTTCTCGCTATTGACCCCTGTGAAGTCATATTTTTCATCAAAAATTGAAAGTATGGAGGTAAGGCTAGGGATTAGACGTTTATCTTGGAAACAAGATCGCCCGAAGTAGGCGTACTCTGGAGAGTTGAACATTATCGATATTGGCTTAGTATTATTTATGTACTTACTGAGAGAGATCGGTGGTTCGCCTTTAATCTCAACAGAAATCTTTTCACAGATTCCAGAATAAAACGTTACCTGCTTTTTATTTAAGGTTATTTTGGCAGGCAGTTCAGCACCTTTGAGGCGTAATTTTTTGGAGCTGTTTATACTAATAGAATGCTTGAATATGTTGAAAAGTCTGGATATCTCTTCCGACGTACAGTCCCGCTCTGTCGATCCATCGTTTATCCGCAGCTTAGAGGTTCCATCACCGCCTCTAATGATCTCATCTAACTCGTCCAGATTTATGAATATTGCAGTAGGCTCGATTTTCTTTTTTTGAATATCACCTAGAGTAATAGGCGCTGCGAATTCGCTAATAAACTTACTTGCATTTGTGAGATTGTTAATCTCTTCAATCGTAGAAATAATCCAGTTGGAAAATTCTTCTACTCCAGTTTTTTTATCTCTGAATGTTACCCGAGATGAATTTGGGGTTAAGGTTATAGTATCGCCCTGAACACGAATCCTGAAGTTCTGAGGAATTGATCGACTTGACGAGTTCGAGGCTAGCAAACCATTTAACTTGAAGGCTTCATATGACCGACTCCTGATTACAGCGTTAGATATCGCCATATTGTTCATGGTTACTTTTTCGTATTCAGGCGAATTCCTTCCTTGGAAATTGGTGAATCGCTCATAGTCAAATTCTTCTAAGTATCCATCTAAAGCTTTTTCCACATAAGGAACATTTCTTTTAGTAATAGCCACACAGTCATTGTATTCGACCATCAGTACAAAGCAGTACTTTTCCTCTTCAATGGTAGTTCCAACTAAAAAAGGTGGCTCAGATAGCTCTTTAAAGGCTATGGCCGAACAAGTAACCTGTTCGGTTGCCGTACCTAACTCTTTTTTAGTAATTCTAAACAAAGGATTTCCAACACGACCCTCTGATAGCTCCTTAAATATTTCATTAATTTTTGTCTTACTAATTTTTTTCTTTATTTTATAAAACTGAGCACTTTTTGAAAGATTTAGATTATATAAGTCCATTTTTAAATTCCACTGCCAAGTATCAGTGATAGCATTGTGCCTTCTGACATACAAAAAAATCAATGCCAATATATGGCCTAACGCGCGGCATTCCCTAGCAATCTGGAGGCTAGAAGCAAAACTCACTCTGGAGGTGTGTTTATTCGCTAGGTTCAATGATCATTGCCTACTCCAGTGCAGGTGCAGGTGCAGGTGCAGGTGCAGGTGCAAAGGATACTTTTAGAGATATACGCCAGCAGCTCAAAATTAAAAACCATTTCAAATCATATAATTATGATTATTTTCGACTCCTGATGCCGCACCAGCCTTTAGCAAAAAAGCTTACCGAAAGGTGAGCCTTTTTTGTTTGGGCTGTCTGAGAGCGGGAGGGTGCGTGAGGCATTGACCAACTGAAAAGGCTCAGCCATCTCAACACAGCCCTCATTGTCCCGGCCTCAATCCACGGGCATGATCGCGGTTCGACATAAGGACACGTCACTATGACCAACCCCACCCTCCACCTCCTGTGCGGCAAGATCGCATCCGGGAAATCCACGCTCGCGAATTCCCTAAAAGCCGAACAAGCAGCAATCCTGCTGACTGAAGACCACTGGCTCTCAAGGCTCTACCCAGACCAGATCCACTCCGTCGCAGACTACGTAAAACTCTCAAAAAGACTCCGAGATGTCGTAGGCCCCTTGGTCATCGACATGCTAAAGGCCAGGATCAATGTGGTTCTTGATTTCCCCGCCAACACTCCCGCAGACCGCCACTGGTTGCGCAGTCTGGCAGATACCGCCCAGGCCTCTCACAGCCTTCACTTCCTCGACGTCGACGATGAAACTTGCCGCGCCCGGCTGCACCTCAGAAACAAGCGTGGCGAGCATGACTTCGCAGCGACTGACGCTGAGTTCGATTTGATCACCAGCTACTTTGTGGCCCCAGATAAGGAAGAAGGGCTCAACGTAGTCATTCACCAGGATCACGCCTAAACGGCTGCCTCCCAGAGAGAACCGTGCCATCAGGTTCAAACGGCGCCCTTAGATTCAAAGCGCCCCCCTCCCCCATCCCGCCCCCATCGAGTAACGTATACCCATCCAACGGGCCCTCGCGTCTGCGTCAGGACAGCGACCCGCCATCAGAATCACGATAGAAGGCCCAACCGTGCACAAAGTCCGATTGATCAAGTACGTCTGGACCCACCAGACCCCGGAGATTTCGTCTGAATGGTCCAAGCTGCTCTACGAGGTGGAGCTGCCGTTCGTCCCTTTCCATGGCTTGAACATTCAGCTGCCGATGCAGCGTGTCTGGCGAATTCGGGATGTCGAGTGGAATGTCGAGGAGCAGACCTTTCGCTGCCATATCGAAGATCAATTCATGAACTTGCTGGATGTGGATGACTCGTACGAGGACTGGATCGAGACATTGCTGGAGTGTGGCTGGGTGCTGAGCGGGCGCTACACCAATGAGCACAACAAGACCTGATTCTCCGCCACCAGGATTTCCTCGGGAATTGGCGCAGGATGCGCACTGCGCCCGGCAGAGATGACAAACCAGTGCCAGACTGAATAACACCTGGCACAAGGACCGTCTTGGCGCCCTATTTCCTTAGAGCATTGCTGTCATGAAATGGATTTCCTGTTGTATCCGCTGCGCGGCAGGCGCGCTTCTCGCCTGCTCGTCGATGGCGTATGCGCTCCCTGTCGTTGACGTGTTCTTCGCCGAAGCGCCGCCGCTGACCATGGTCAGTCAAGGTGACCGGCACGGGATCGCGGGCGACATCAGCCTTCAGGCCATGGCGATGGCCGGATATTCCCCCAACCTGCTCTCGCCTCCCTGGCCACGCGCGCAACGCGATGTGGCGCTTGGGTCGAACAAGCTCATCGCGCCGCTGACTCGCACTCAAAGCCGGGAAAACAACTTCACCTGGATCGCTCCGCTGATGACGATGGACCGGGCGTTTTTCAGCCTCGATCGTCACGTCGAGAGTTTTGAAGAGGCGCGCAGGACCTTCAAGATGATCGCCGTCGGCAGTGGCTCGGCGCAGGAAACGCGTCTACGTGAGGAAGGTTTTTCCGCCGCCCAGATTTATCCGCTGAAGATTGGCGAGAACCCGGCGCTGATGTTGCTCAAGGGCCGGGTGGATGCGTGGTTCAACGGCGTGCCGGAAACCCTTTATATCTGGAAGCAGATCAGCGACCGCCCGTTGTTAATGAGCGGGGCATTGATGACTGCTGACCTTTATCTGGCCTGCTCGAAGGACTGCGACCCTCAGATGGTCGAAAAGCTGAAGACCGCGATCGATACGCTGCAGTCAAACGGCGCAATCAAACGCGCCCAGCACGACTACCTGAAAGGGCTACCCGTCCAGTAGGGCAGCCCTGCTCCAAGGCTCGTGCTTGCCGGTCACGGCAGCAGAATCACCTTGTCGGCGCCGCCCTGATTCACTTCGGCGTAACGCGCCAGCCCTTCTTCCAGGGGGGATTCAATCAGCCCGGTTGGCAGCGGCAAGGTGCCGTCGTCGAACTGTTTGCCGAACTGCTCCAGCATCCGCGCGCAGGCTTCCACGCCGTACAGCAGCGAGTTGATCCCCACCACCGACCCGCCTTTGCGATACAGCGCCAGCGCGGGCAGCTGCACGTGGCCGTCCACCGGCGCGGCAATGATTGCGATGCGTCCTAACTGGGCCAATGCTGCCACAGAAGCCGGCAGCCAAAAGCCGGTGGTGTCGAAGATCACGTCGGCGCCACCTGGAAAAACAGCGTTCACTTGAGCACCGAGGTCTTCTGGCGTGCCGAGCTGGATCGCGTTGAAGCCTTGCTCTTGCAGCGCTTTCAGCTGGTCCGGTTTACGCACCGCTGCCAGCACCTCGGCGCCCCGCACTTTGGCCAGCGCAATGGCGGCGCTTCCGACTGCGCCGTTGGCGCCGATGACCAGCAACCGAGTGCCAGCCTGCACGAGGCTGCGCTCGAGCGCGTCCCACGCCGTGGTGTACGGGACGCCCAGACTGGCGGCTTGGGCGAAACTCAGCGATGCAGGCTTGATCGCCACCCCCTTGGCCGAAAGCGTGATGTAGCCGGCGTGGGAGCCGTCGCGGACGAAGCCGATTTCCTTGCCGGTGCCCCACACTTCCTTGCCGATCAGTTCCTGCGGGCCTTCGACGACCACGCCCGCAAAGTCACGACCCGGAATGCGCGGCATCGTGGTGTAAGGGAAGCGGCCCAGGACGTTTTTGACGTCGCTGGGGTTCAGGCCTGCGGCTTTTATCTGCACCAGAACTTCGCCGGCCGCCGGGACCGGCGTGGGCAGATCGACGACTTCCAGCGCAGCCAGGTCGCCGGTGCGGGAGAATTGCAGAGCTTTCATATGGATTCATCCAGAGTGGGGAAAGGGAAGTCGTCGATTCAGGAGGCCAGATTGGACAAGAACTGCTTGCCCACCGGCCACAGCCATTCACCGGCTTGCATGCCGAGCAGGCCAACCAGTGCGACCAGAGGCGGTGCGGGTGAACGGAAATCCAGCAGGCCGTACAGCAAACCGACGGCGATACCGATGGCGAGGGAAATGACGTAGCTCATGACAACTCCGGTGCGTGGGACGCGCGGCTCAATGGCGGCGCGGCTGCGTTAAGCGATGACCAGAGTGTAAGGAGAGACGGCAAGGGCTACCGGCCAAGAGCTTCTGAATTTCGGACAGAGTCGGCGCACGCGTTAGCTGGCAGGATCAACCACCGGGTACTGAGAGGGCGCCATGCCCAGTTCGCGGCGGAACATGTCGGTGAAGCTGCTGGGCGAATACCCCATTGAACGGGCGATGGCGTTCACCGGCACGCCTTGAATAATCTCCGCCACCGAGGTCGCCAGTTGCACCTGCCGCCGCCATTCGGCGAAGCCCATCCCGAGCACCGACTGAAACAGCCGGGACAACGTTCGCACACTGGCGCCGGCGTTTTCCGCATGCTGCTCGAATGACACGTCAATGGACGGCTCGATCATCACCGCCTGGCAGACGCTCATCAGCCTGCGGTCGCTGTCATC
The DNA here is from genome assembly GCF_055284355.1 of Pseudomonas sp. HP_01. Classification (NCBI taxonomy): domain Bacteria; kingdom Pseudomonadati; phylum Pseudomonadota; class Gammaproteobacteria; order Pseudomonadales; family Pseudomonadaceae; genus Pseudomonas; species Pseudomonas sp. HP_01. The sequence continues at coordinate 71,885 of NZ_JBTOPV010000089.1, forward strand.
GGGCATCGGCACTTTCAGCAGTGAACGCCGGGCGCGCTTGAGTTCGAGCAAGGCCAGCGTCACCACCGCGTCGTAGTAGTCCGACTCCTTGTCCGGCTCGGCCACCAGCCCGACGATCAGTTCGCGCAACAGGCGGCCGACTTCCAGCACCTGAACCGTGGCGTCGAGGGTTCGGGCGAGCGCCGGGCGCAGGTAGATGTTGCGCATTTCCAGATCCGACACCACGCGAATGCCATGGGGCACGCCGGGCGGCAACCAGACCGCGCGCTGCGGAGGCACGACCAGCGCTTCGCTGGGTGTCTCGACCCACATCACGCCCGACATCGCATACAGCACCTGCCCCCATTCATGCTCGTGGGGCTCGATGTACAAGCCGCGCGAATACGTCCGTGACAGAGGCTGTACGGGGACGGCGGTATTGGAGAGGTCGGGGGGCGCGGCGATTGCCATGTTGAAACCGGCTGGAGTGGGATGCGGCGATGGTAGCGGCAGAGCGGGCCGAATCGCCAGTGCGTTGGATCATCGGCTGCTTCTGTCGATGGTGAGACTTGCGAGGTCCGTAGAAGCCAGCTTGCTAGCGAACGCAGTGGGTCAGCGACAGCCACGTTGTCTGAGCCGACGCGTTCGCGGGCAAGCGCGCTCCTACAGTGGGTCGGCGTCAAACCCGACGTCTGGGTTGTGTGCAAATCCGTAGGAGCCGGCTTGCTGGCGAACGCATTTGTTCAGCCACCGTAGAGGTGAATGACGTGCACGGTTCGCCAGCAAGCCGGCTCCTTGCCTAATGTCAGCTAGAAGACGTCAAACGCATCAAAACACGTTGATCGGGTAATCGACGAAGATCCGCGTTTCGTTGCCGCCAACGTTGTACTGATCCACATCGTTGGAGACGCGCAGGAACGAGTTACGCAGGCGCACCGAGAGGTCTTTGACCGGGCCGCTCTGGACCACGTAGGTCAACTGGCTGAACAGTTCGCGCTCTTCGCCACGACCACGATCACTGCCATCGTCGATGTTGTCGCCACGCACGTAGGCCACGCGGTAGCTAAGGCCCGGGGTCACGACGGTGCCCAGGTTCACGCCGTAGCCCACCTGCCACGAGCGCTCGTCCTTACCGTTGAAGTCGGACCAGTAGGAGTTGGCCAGGTAGATGGTGTTGCCGCCATCGCCGGTGCCGCCTGCGTTGCGATAGCCCCCGTAGGTGTAGCCGGTTTCGCCGGTGCTGCGCTGATGCGCGAGGGTGAATGAGTGGATGCCCACCGCCCAGGTCGCCGCCAGGCTCCAGATCTTGTTGTCGCGGGCGTCGTCGACGGCGAAGTCCTTGTCCAGCTTGGTCTTATAGCCGTTGAAGTCGAAGGTCAGCGACTGATCTTTCGGCATCGCCCAGACGTAGTTCAGGTTCACGTACTGCTTCTTCAGCACGTCTTCGTCGTCGGAGGCGTAAAACGCGGCGCTGAGGGCATCGGTGAATTTGTAGCTGCCGCCGTACACGTTGATGCTCTTCAGATCGCCACTGTCACGGCCCTCGGCGCTCTTGCGGGCTTCGGCGGTGAAGCGGCCGGCCACCAGCGTGAGGCCCTTGATCTCTTTGGAGGTGATCATGGTGCCGGTGTAGGACTCAGGCAGCAGGCGCGAGCCGTCGTACGTCAGCACTGGCAGCTCCGGCATCATGTCGCCGTATTTCAGCTCGGTATTGGAAATCCGGAATTTGACCGCGCCGCCAAAGCGCGACAGGTCGTCCGCCGCATTGCCGCTGTCGCCCTGCTTGAAGAAGTCGATACCGCCTGCGCCGCTCTTGCCCTTGCCACCGTCCAGACGCGCCGCGTACAGACCGAAAGCGTCAACGCCCACGCCCACCACGCCTTGGGTGAAACCGGATGTGTAGCCGGCCATGAACGCCTGACCCCATTCCGAGCGGTCCTGCGGTCCGTTTTTATAGTCGCGATTGATGTAGGCGTTACGCAGGTTGATCTTCAAACTGCTGTCTTCAACAAATCCTTTGGAATCTGCCTGACCGTCCGCCATGGCGTGGGTGGCGGCGAGAATGCCCAGAGCGAGCAGGCCGATACGCTGTTTCATCTTGTTGTCCTTGTGAGCGGATTAATCGCGCGCTGTGGCAAATGCCCGGGTGGGCAATTGCGTCTTCCGGCACTAAAAAAGTCCCGTAAGCCCGCACGAAATCATCGCAGTGGACGACTGATGCACGTACATGACGCCAAGCCACAGGCGGTGGAGGCGCGAATGCTATCCCCCGTCTGACGAGAGTGTCAATTTGATGGGAGTCATACGGAGGCTCTGCAATGCCTGTTGCAGCACCTTCGTCAGCTGTGGAGCACGACCAGCAGCGCTTCGATTTCGGCGTCGTTGATCAGCCCGCTGGGATACCGCTTCGACAGCATCTTGCGAAAATCACCGCGTTGTTTCAGCGCCTGTACTTCTTGCATGCGCACTATCGGGATCCGGGTCGTCCGTAACCAGTCAGCCATCATCTGCCGTGCTTCACTGCTCGCAGAAAAACCTCGAGCCACTCGCAACTCATGACCTGCGTTCATAAGGACAACCTCTTATGTCGTGGACTGCGGAATCTACGGAGCTTTTGTTACAGACGGACGACCCCGCCAAGGCATTTCCGCGCCGCCGGGATCCCATCTTCCTACGACCGACTGGAACAGTCCGCCCATAAAAAAGCCCATCGTCTGATGGGCTTGATAACAGCAAGAAGCGAACCAACTCAGCTGCGGTGGGGGGCCGGTTGCTGCTGCGTGAGGCAGTGGATGTTGCCTCCACCCAGCAACATTTCGCGGCCCGGGACCATGACCACCTCGTGTTCCGGGAACAGCTGCTGGAGAATCTGGCGGGCCGTGTCATCCATCGGATCGTCGAAACACGGAGCGATGATGCCGCCGTTGACGATCAGAAAGTTCACGTACGAACCGGCCAGACGCACCGATGGGTTGCGCTCCTGACTGCCGTGCACCTGATCCACACCGGCGCATTCTTCTTCGGTGGCAAACAGCGGACCCGGAATCGGCATCTTGTGCACGACGAACGGACGTCCCTTGGCGTCCCGGGCATTTTCCAGCACCGCCATGGCCGCCTGACAACGGGGAAAATTGGGGTCTTTCGGATCATCTGTCCAGGCGAGTAACACTTCACCTGGACGCACGTAGCAGCAGAAGTTATCCACATGCCCGTCGGTCTCGTCGTTGTACAGGCCGTCCGGCAGCCAGATGATCTTCTCGACCGACAGGTGATCACGCAGCACGGCCTCGATGTCTTCGCGGGACAGGTGCGGGTTGCGGTTGCGATTGAGCAGGCATTCTTCCGTGGTGATCAGCGTGCCCTCGCCGTCGACGTGAATCGAACCGCCTTCCAGCACAAACCCTTCGGTGACGTAGCGCGGGCAGCGCTCGATTTCCAATACTTTGCTGGCAACCTGTTCATCCAGGTTCCACGGCGCGTAAAGCCCACCGTCGAAACCGCCCCAGGCATTGAAGCCCCAATTCACACCACGAACCTCGCCCGCGTCGTTGATGACGAACGTCGGCCCGCTATCACGGACCCAGGCGTCGTTGCTGCTGATCTCAACAACTCGAATGTTGGGCACATTCAGTCGTGCGCGGGCATTGTCGTACTGTGCAGCGGAGACGCCGACGGTGACAGGCTCGAAACGGGCAATGGCTTTGGCCACAGCAACGTGATCGTTCTGCACCGGCTTGCCGCCCAGACGCCAGTTGTCAGGGCGCTCGGGCCAGATCATCCAGGTTTGCGTCTGCGGCGCCCACTCGGCAGGCATGTAGAAGCCATCGGCGCGGGGGGTGCTGTTGAGAGTGGTCACAGTAATCAGAGCTCCATGAGGCGACGAGGGCGTCTGCGGCAAAATAAGACAGACGTTATAAACGATAAAAATCGGATTTAAAAACATTAATCAGGTATTCGGGGGATATCCAGACGTCCAATGCCGATATATATCGGAATAGAGCCCAGTCCTGAGCGATAAGAAATAGCTCCGTTCTCCAGGTCACTCACCTCCTTCGACACGCTGTCGGCACGGAAGTCCACGCTCCGGCGGCTGGTCACCATCGGCGGTTTGATCTTGAAGATATTCAGATGATCCCGTGTAGGTTGAATTAAAAATCCCCATGTTCACGGAGACGATCGCACAAGTGGTCGTCTCCTCGGCTGCCAGCTCCAGCTGGCACAATTTGCCGATAGAGAAATGCGTTAAAAGACGGACAGATAGGTCAGGCGTTAAGCCGGTGCAACAGCTGCGGCGGTTTAATGGCGCTAATCGCGATGGGCCATCAATTAATATCATCGCTCGTCGGTGGATTGCGCCTTGCGCCAGTCAGCAAGGCCCCACAAGCTATGCTCCATCGTCTTACGTCTTTCCAGGGAAGAAGGTTTATCCATGCGAATACTTGTTACCGGTGGCGCCGGCTTCATCGGCTCCGCGCTGATCCGTCATCTGATCAACAACACCGATCACGACGTCCTCAACTTCGACAAGCTGACCTACGCCGGTAATCTTGAATCGCTGCGGGGCATCGCCACGAACACTCGGTATGAGTTCGTTCAAGAGGACATCGTTGACCAGGCCGCCGTGAGTAAAGTCCTCACGCGCTTCAAGCCTGACGCGATCATGCACCTGGCGGCTGAATCCCACGTTGACCGTTCGATTGACGGCCCGTCGGAGTTTATTCAGACCAACATCGTCGGCACGTACAGCCTGCTGGAAGCGACCCGCAGCTACTGGCTGACCTTGCCTGAAGCCGAGCGCGCCGCCTTCCGCTTTCACCACATCTCCACTGATGAAGTGTATGGCGACCTGCACGGCGTGGACGACCTGTTCACCGAAACCACGCCCTACGCGCCAAGCTCGCCATATTCGGCCAGCAAAGCGGCATCGGACCATCTGGTTCGTGCCTGGCAGCGCACCTATGGACTGCCGGTGGTCGTCACCAACTGCTCGAACAACTACGGCCCGTTCCACTTCCCTGAGAAGCTCATCCCGCTGGTGATTCTCAACGCCCTGGCCGGGAAGCCGCTGCCGGTGTACGGCAATGGCTTGCAGGTGCGTGACTGGCTGTTCGTCGAAGATCACGCCCGCGCCCTGCTCAAAGTGGTGACCGAGGGCAAGGTCGGCGAGACCTACAACATCGGCGGCCACAACGAACAAAAGAACATCGACGTCGTGCGCGGCATCTGCGCGCTGCTCGAAGAGCTGGCGCCGGAACAGCGCAAAGGCGTGGCCCACTACGCGGACCTGATCACCTACGTGACCGACCGCCCGGGCCATGACATGCGCTACGCCATCGACGCCAGCAAGATCGAACGCGAACTGGGCTGGACGCCGGAAGAGACATTCGAATCCGGCCTGCGCAAAACCGTGCAGTGGTATCTCGACAACCTTGAATGGTGCCGCAACGTGCAGGACGGCAGTTATCAGGGCGAACGCCTGGGCACCAACGTGAAGGAACTGATCGCATGACTAAAGGAATTGTACTGGCCGGCGGCTCTGGCACGCGCCTGCACCCGATCACCCTCGGGGTCTCCAAACAGCTGCTGCCGATCTACGACAAGCCGATGATCTATTACCCGATCTCGGTGCTGATGCTGGCCGGGATCAAAGACATCCTGGTCATCTCGACGCCGCTGGATCTGCCGCAATACAAGGCGCTGCTGGGTGACGGCAGTCAGTTCGGCGTGCACTTCCATTACGAGGAGCAGCCCAAGCCGGACGGCCTCGCCCAGGCATTCCTGATTGGCGAGGAGTTCATCGGCGATGACTCGGTGTGCCTGATTCTCGGCGACAACATCTTCCACGGTCAGCACTTCAGCGAACAGCTCAAGCGTGCGGCTGACAACACCTCCGGCGCGACCGTGTTCGGCTATTGGGTGAAAGATCCAGAGCGTTTCGGCGTAATCGATTTCGATGAGCACGGCCACGCGCTGTCCATCGAAGAGAAGCCCAAGGCGCCGAAGTCCAGCTACGCCGTGACCGGCCTGTATTTCTACGACAACGAAGTCATTCAGATCGCCAAGGACGTCAAGCCGTCACCACGCGGCGAGCTGGAGATCACCGACGTCAACAACGCCTACCTCAAGCGCGGCGACCTGCGCGTCGAGCGCTTTGGCCGCGGCTTCGCCTGGCTCGACACGGGTACCCATGACAGCCTGCTGGACGCGTCGCAATACGTGCAAACCATAGAGCACCGTCAGGGCCTGAAAGTCGCGTGCCTGGAAGAAATCGCTTACCAGAACGGCTGGATCGACCGCGCCCACCTGTTGAATCGGGCTGACTATTTCGGCAAGACCGGCTACGGTCAGTACCTGTTCAAGATCGCAGGGGAAAGTCAGTGAAAGTGGTTGCCAGCAAGTTGCCTGAAGTCCTCATCATCGAACCCAAGGTGTTCGGCGATGAGCGTGGCTTCTTCTACGAAAGTTTCAACGCCCGGGCCTTTGCCGAGGCCACCGGCGTAGCCGATCAGTTCGTGCAGGACAATCACTCGCGCTCGCAAAAAGGCGTCTTGCGCGGGCTGCATTACCAGATCGAAAACCCGCAGGGCAAACTGGTCCGCGTGACCGCTGGCCGCGTGCTGGACATCGCCGTCGACATACGTCGCAGCTCGCCTCAGTTCGGCCAGTGGTTCGGTGTGGAGCTGTCTGCCGACAACGCTCGTCAGCTGTGGATTCCCAAAGGTTTCGCCCACGGCTTCGTGGTGCTGAGTGACTACGCAGAATTCCTCTACAAAACCACCGACTACTACACGCCATCGGCCGAGCGTTGCATTCGCTGGGACGATCCTGAGCTGGCCATCGACTGGGGCTTGAGCGAAGCACCTCAGCTGTCGGCCAAGGATCAGGTCGGCAAGCTCTTGAAAGAAGCGGATCTGTTCCCGTGAATGCGCCGCTGCGGATTCTGATCAGCGGGCAACAGGGCCAAGTGTCCCAGGCGCTGCAGCAACACTTGCAGAACATGGGCGAGCTGATCGTGCTGGGCCGCGATCAGCTGGACTTGAGTCAGCCGGAATCCATCCGTCCAGTGGTTCGCGACATCAAGCCGGACCTGATCGTCAACGCCGCCGCGCATACGGCAGTGGATCAGGCCGAAAGCGAGCCGGAGCTGGCCTTCGCCATCAACGCGACGTCCCCCGGGGTGTTCGCTGAAGAAGCTGCCGCACTGGGCATTCCGCTGATTCATTACTCCACGGATTACGTGTTCGACGGCAGCAAGGCTGGCGCCTGGATTGAGTCCGACGCGCCGAATCCGCTGGGCGTCTACGGCAGCAGCAAGCTGGCAGGCGAGCGAGCCATCGCCGCAGCGGGCGGCCAGCACCTGATTTTGCGCACCAGCTGGGTTTATTCCCTGACCGGGCGCAACTTTTTGCTGACCATGCAGCGCTTGTTGCAAGAGCGCGAGAAGCTGTCGATCGTGGCGGATCAGATCGGCGCACCCACTTGGGCAGGCACTATCGCCGCCAGCACCGGCGCGCTGATTGAACGCTGGCGTGACGGGGCTGCGGGCGCCTGGGGTGTTTATCACCTGACCGCCCGCGGAGAAACATCGTGGTTCGGTTTCGCGGAAGCGATTGGTCAGCAATTGATCAACAGCGGCAAGCCCTGCGCAGTGCTGGAGCCGATTGCTTCCAGTGCTTACCCGACGCCGGCCGCACGCCCGCTCAATTCGCGTCTGGATTGCAGCCGGTTGCAGTGCGAGTGGGGCGTCAGCCAGCCCGACTGGCACGATGCGTTGCTGGAGTGCTTAGCGCAGCAGCGGTAGGCATAATGGGCGACTCGATGTTGAGCGGCTGCGCAATACTGATTCATCCGCAGCCGCCCCGCATCGCAACGAACCCACCGGCGATCCCATGATCAGCACTAACGCCCTTCCCCGCCGTCCCCGCTGGCGCAGCCTTGCCCTGCTGGCGCTGATCCTCGCCCCACTGTTGTGGCCGCTCGAACGCCTGGCCGAGCACTACTACCGCAATGAGCTGCTGAGCCAGAATCGCCAGACCCTCGACCTGTACGTCGCCAACCTGCTGGGTACGTTGCACCGCTATGAAGTGCTGCCGCAGATTCTTGGGGACCTGCCCGGCCTGCGCGCCATGCTGGCGAACCCGCAGGACAAACACGCCCAGGCCCAGGCGAACGTGCTGCTGATGAACACCGCCAGGCAGACCGGCGCCGAGGTGATTTACCTGATGGCGCCCAATGGCGACACCCTCGCTGCGTCGAACTGGGACAAACGCGACAGTTTCATAGGTCGCAACTTCGCCTTCCGCCCGTATTTCAGCAACGCCATGGCCGGCAACCTCGGCCGCTTTTTCGGCTTGGGCACGACGTCGGCCAAACGCGGCTACTTCTTCGCTGCCGCCGTGCGCGACGGCGACGCGGTGATCGGTGTGCTGGTGGTCAAAGTCGACCTGGACCTTACCGAAACGCTGTGGGGCAAAACGCCGGAGCAGTTGCTCGTCACCGACCACAACGGCGTGGTGATCCTGACCTCCAACCCCAACTGGCGTTTCCGCGCCACGCGGCCGCTCAGCGAGGAAGAAAAACAGGCCATCGTCGCCATCCAGCCCTACCCGACCCGCGACCCGCGCCCGCTGCAGCTGGATGAAAACGGTTGGCTGACGCAAACCCAGCAGATCGACGAAACCGGCTGGAGCGTCAGCATCCTTGCACCCAAGGTGCTCCTCTCGAGGCCGGTGCGAACGGTGGTAGCGATTGGCGGCGCGGCGTTGCTGGTGTTGATGTTGCTGCTGGGGCTAATGATGCAGAGGCGCAGGCATTATCTGGATCGCATCAACTTCGAGGCCAAGGCGCGCCGTGAACTGGAAGTGCGAGTCGCCGAGCGGACCTGTGACCTTGAGGGCGTCAATCAGCGGCTGCGCCAGGAAGTCCTCGAGCGCGAGCAGGCGCAGCAAGAACTGTTTCGCGCCCAGGACGAACTGGTTCAGGCCGGCAAGCTGTCGGCGCTGGGCACGATGTCGGCGAGCATCAGCCATGAACTCAACCAACCGCTGGCGGCCATCCGCAGCTACGCCGAAAACGCCGAGGTGCTGCTCGATCACCAGCGCACCGAAGACGCGCGCGGCAACCTCAAGCTGATCAGCGAACTCACCGGACGCATGGCGTCGATCATTGCGCACCTGCGCGCCTTCGCCCGGCGCGACCGCCATGCACCTGAAAGCGTGGCGTTGCAGCCGGCGCTGGACGATGCGCTGGCCCTGCTCGCCAAACGTCGGCGCGCGATGGAGGTGGAGCTGATTCGCGACCTGCCCGCCGCGACCTTGTGGGTCCAGGCCGGCGAGACGCGCCTGCGTCAGGTGCTGGGCAATCTGCTGGCGAATGCGCTGGATGCGCTGACCGAGAAGGGCCCGCCGCGCAAATTGTGGATCAGTGCCGAGTACAACGCCGAGGGAGTCGATCTGTTCATCCGCGACAACGGCCCGGGGTTTTCCAAAGAGGCGCTGGAGCACGCCCGTGAGCCGTTTTTCACCACCAAGACGCGAACCCAAGGCCTAGGCCTGGGCCTGGCGATCTGCGATACGCTGATGCGCGCACTCGGCGGCGAGCTGCTGTTCGCCAATCACCCGGAAGGCGGCGCGCTGCTCACGTTGCGGATGCGCACCGGCGCCTCGGGCGTCAACCTTCAACCGTCTGAGGACTTATCTGCATGAGCACCGACGCCATCGACAGCCAGATTCAGGTGGTGCTGATCGACGACGATCCGCACCTGCGCCAGGCGCTGAGCCAGACGCTGGATCTTGCCGGCCTGAAAATCCTGCCGCTGAGCGATGCCAAAGGCCTGCAAGCGCGCATCGAACGGGACTGGCCGGGCGTCATCGTCAGTGACATTCGCATGCCGGGCATCGATGGTCTCGAATTGCTCAATCAGCTGCACGCTCAGGATCCTGAGCTGCCGGTGCTGTTGATCACCGGCCACGGCGACGTGCCGCTGGCGGTGCAGGCCATGCGGGCGGGCGCCTACGATTTTCTGGAAAAACCCTTCGCCAGCGACGCACTGCTCGACAGCGTGCGGCGCGCATTGGCGCTGCGCCGGCTGGTGCTGGACAACCGCAGCCTGCGCCTTGAGCTCAGCGATCGTCAGCAACTGAGTACGCGACTGGTGGGGTTATCCGCCCCCATTCAGCGCCTGCGCGATCAGATCGGCGCGCTGGCCGCCACCAAAGCCGACGTGCTGATTCTTGGCGAAACCGGTGCGGGCAAGGAAGTGGTCGCCCGCGCCCTTCACGATTTGTCCAATCGCAGAAACGGTCCGTTTGTGGCCATCAACGCAGGGGCGCTGGCCGAGTCGGTGGTGGAAAGCGAGCTGTTCGGCCACGAATCGGGGGCTTTTACCGGCGCGCAAAAGCGTCGCATCGGCAAGTTCGAATTCGCCAATGGCGGCACGCTGTTTCTGGATGAAATCGAAAGCATGAGCATGGACGTTCAGGTCAAGCTGCTGCGCTTGCTGCAAGAGCGCGTGGTCGAGCGCCTGGGCGGCAATCAGCAGATCCCGCTGGACATCCGGGTGATCGCGGCCACCAAGGAGGACCTGCGTCAGGCGGCGGATCAAGGGCGTTTCCGGCCCGACTTGTATTACCGCCTCAACGTCGCGCCGTTGCGCATTCCGCCGCTGCGCGAGCGTGGCGAAGATGCGCTGGTGCTGTTCCAGCATTTCGCTGACACCGCCAGTTTGCGCCACGGCCTGCCACGCCATGAACTGCAGCCGGGGCATCGGGCTCTGCTGCTGCGCCACACCTGGCCGGGCAACGTGCGTGAACTGCAGAATGCCGCCGAGCGTTTCGCCTTGGGCCTTGAGCTGGAACTGGAAGGCGCCGCGCAGCCGGATCTGGTGGCATCCAACGGCGGGCTGAGCGAACAGGTCGAAGCGTTCGAGCGGGCGTTGATCGCCGCCGAACTGACCCGTCCGCACAGCTCGGTCCGTAGCCTCGCCGAGGCGTTGGGCCTGCCACGCAAAACCTTGCACGACAAGCTGCGCAAGCACGGACTGACCTTCAACGGCGCGGGGTCAGACGACAATGACTGACCTGCAACGCTTGTCCGCTGAAGACCTGGAAGCGGTGCTGCACCGGGACATTCCGCTCACCCGGGAGATGGGCATCAAGGTGCTGGGCTGGCGAGACCACCAGCTTCGTCTGCATCTGCCATTGGCCCCGAACGTCAATCACAAGAACACCCTGTTCGGCGGCAGCCTGTATTGCGGCGCGGTACTGGCGGGCTGGGGCTGGCTGTATTTGCGGCTCAAGGAAGCCGGGATCGAAGACGGGCACATCGTGATTCAGGACGGCCAGATCAGCTATCCCCTGCCAGTGACCCGTGATGGCGTCGCTATTTGCGACGCACCGGATGAAGCGAGCTGGGACAAATTCCTCAAGCTCTACCAACGCCGAGGCCGCGCACGACTGGCGCTGCACACCCGGATCGTGGCTGAAGGATCAGAAGAGACGGCAGTGGAATTCGTCGGGCAGTTCGTGCTGCATCGCTGATCTGACACCGCTCTGGCGCCACTCCCCTGTAGGAGCGCGCTTGCCCGCGAAAGAATTTCCTACCCACAAATAATAATCTGGCACACCCCACGAGGTTGCGGCGGGTCAGTGGGAATAAAGTCGCCTGACAGGGCGCTTTCGCGGGCAAGCGCGCTCCTACACGGGATCTGCGGCGGACGGTGGATCGCGGTCGTACGCAAAAAACCTGTAGGAGCCGGCTTGCTGGCGAACCCAATCTCTCAGCGCCATTTACGTCGCCTGACACGCTGCATTCGCCAGCAAGCCGGCTCCTACAGATTGATGTCCGGCCAGAGTAGACATTCAGCCAAGACGCTTCGCCAAGGCCAGCAACGCGTCGCGCCACGTGGCTTCCCCCGGCAACGCCAGAAAATACGAATTCAGCAGCGTCTCACGCGCCGGATAATCAAACGTGGTGCCGTCCAGGTTCAACACCACGCCGCCCGCGCCTTCCACCACACCCTGGGCAGCAGCGGTGTCCCACTGAGACGTCAGTGCCAGACGCGGATAGCAGTCAGCGGCCCCTTCGGCCAGCAGGCAAAACTTCAGTGAGCTGCCAATACTGGTCAGTTCCAATTCACCCACCACTTCCGACAAACCGGCCAGCAACTTCTGTTGCTCGGGGCTGGAGTGACGACGGCTGGCGACCACCGTGAATGCTTCCCCAACGCCCGGCTCATTGCGCACGCTGATCGGCGCCAGATGCTGCGAATCATCACTGCGCCACGCACCCAGGCCGGCGCCACCGAAATAGCAACGGTTGTTGGTCGGCATCGATACCACGCCAAACACCACGCGACCGTTCTCGATCAGCGCCACGTTGACGGTGAACTCTTCACTGCCGGCAATGAATTCCTTGGTGCCATCCAGAGGGTCCACCAACCACCAGCGTTGCCACTGACTGCGTTCGCTCAACGGGATGTTCGCATCCTCTTCGGAGAGGATGTGAATGGTCGGATCCAGCGCCTTGAGTCCCGCCACCAACAGCTCATGGGCGGCCAGGTCAGCGGCCGTGACAGGTGAGTCGTCCGACTTGACCGCGACCTCCACGCCGGAGCGCCAGAACGGCAGAATGACTTCCCCTGCCTGGCGGCAAAGCTCGATCACGGGGGCAAGCAGCGGGTGTGGCAATTGGGAAAATGTCGGGTTCATGGCAGGAAATCCCCACGCTCGGCCAGCAGGTCGCGGGCAAGGTATAACGCAGCCAGCGCGCGCCCCTCAGTGAACTGCGGGTTCTGAACCAGAGCGGAAAGCTCGCGCAGATTGACCTTGTCAACACGCATCGGCTCAGGCTCGTCGCCGGGCAGCGTTTCTTCATACAAATCAGTGGCCAGCACGACCTGAATTTTCTGGCTCATGTAGCCGGGCGAAAGCGACAGCTCGGTCAGGTGCACCAAGGTACGCGCGCCATAACCGGCTTCTTCCTTGAGCTCGCGATTGGCGGCGGCCAGCACGTCTTCGCCTGGTTCGATCAAGCCCTTGGGCAGCGAAAGCTCGTACTGGTCAGTGCCGCCGCAGTATTCCTCGATCAGCACGGCGTGATCCGCATCGAGCATGGCCACGATCATCACCGCGCCGTAGCCACTGCCGCTGCCGACCAGCCGCTCGTAGGTACGCTCGACGCCGTTGGAGAAGCGCAATTGCACTTCTTCAACGCGGAACAGACGGCTGCTCGCGACGATTTCGCGAGAGAGGACGGTAGGTTTCTGCTGCATGACGAGCTCCTTGGCGTAGACGGGGTACTATACCGTGGCTTTTGCGGATGTCTTCGCCGCAAACCCACGCGACTCATCCAACGCCGAGAGACCTGTATGCCTTCTTTGCCCTGGCGCGATATCGACACCGTTCTGCTGGATATGGACGGCACGCTGCTCGACCTGCATTTCGACAATCACTTCTGGCTGGAGCATCTGCCCAGGCGCTATGCCGAGGTACACGGTGTCAGCGTGGCGATGGCGCACATGGAGCTGATGCCGCTCTTCGAAAAAAATGCAGGCACCCTCAACTGGTACTGCACCGATTTCTGGAGTTCGGAGCTGAACCTCCCGGTGAAAGACCTGAAGGTAGAAATCGCCCACCTCATCGCCTTGCGCCCCGACGCCGAGACGTTTCTGGCCGCCATCAAACAGGCCGGAAAGCGGGTAATCATGATCACCAACGCTCACCGCGACTCGCTGTCGCTGAAGATGGAAAGACTGGAACTGGCGCCTTACTTCGAGCGCTTGATCAGCTCCCACGACTATGGCTACCCCAAGGAAAACCCGCAGTTTTGGGACGCGCTGCAAAACGACATCAAGTTCGATCCGGCGCGCAGTCTGTTCATCGACGACACCTTGCCGATCTTGCGCAGCGCAGGACGATACGGGATCGGTCATTTGCTGGCAGTGCGTGAGCCGGACAGCCGCAAAGGCCCGAAGGACACCGAAGAATTCGAAGCAGTTGAAGACTATCGGACGTTGATACAAGGTTTATGAGCACTGCAAAACAACTGTAGGAGCGCGCTTGCCCGTGAAAGATTCGTACACCCGATGCAGATCAGCAGGATGTACGATTTTTCGCGGGCAAGCGCGCTCCTACAATCAATCGCCGTACGGCCAATACAATTACCGAACGCCGTACGGTCAATACAACAGGATTACTCAGGAATACGCAGAACCTGACCTGGGTAGATCTTGTTAACGTCTTTCAGCATCGGCTTGTTGGCGTCGAAGATTTTCTGATACTTGTTGGCATCACCATATACACGCTTGGAGATCGCGCTAAGCGTGTCACCGCTCTCAACGGTGACGAACTTCGCAGCGGCAACGGCAGGTGCGCCAGCGGCAACAGTCAGCTGATCATCGACGCTACCAACGCCGGAAATGTTGCCGGCAGCCAGTACGACCTTCTCTTTCTCTTCCTGACTGGAGACTTCGCCCGTCAAGGTGATCTTGTCGCCGTCGACCGTCGCATGAACGTTGGGATTGCCCAACCCGACAGACTCGATGTGCTTTTTAAGCTCATCGCTGGCGTTGGCGTTTCCTGGGGTGAGCAGGTCGATAAGCTTCTCGCCGGCTTCCTTCACAAAACTGAACAGACTCATGGGTTACTCCTTGGTGTCGTCGTAGTGTCGTTGTGGTTTCCCGCGCAACATCTATTCCGCTGACATTGCCCGACAAAGCTCCGACCCGATGCCCCGTCTCAAGGTTTCAAGCCATTCGACGTTCGGTCACGATAGACTTCGCCGGGCCAGCCTGTGCCTCAAGGAATGAAGATGGACATTAAACAGCTGAAATTTCTGATCGCCCTCGACGAAACCCGCCACTTCGGGCAGGCGGCTGCGCGCTGCCATATCACGCAGCCGACACTGTCGATGCGGCTGCGCAGCCTGGAAGAAGAGCTGGATCTGCCGCTGGTCAATCGCGGCCAACGCTTCGAGGGATTCACCGCACCAGGCGAACGCGTCCTGGCATGGGCGCGCACGGTGCTGGCGGCCTACGACGGTTTGCAGGCTGAAGCGGCCGCCTGTCGAGGGAATCTGGTCGGCACATTACGGCTGGGCGTGGTGCCGCTGTCCAACTTCGATCCGCTGCCCTTACTGCAACGCCTGCATTCCCTGCACCCGAACATGCGCTTCGAGCTTTCATCGCTAAGCTCCGAGCAGATTCTCGATCAGCTCGCCAGCAACCGCCTGGACCTCGGGGTTTCGTACCTGGACCGACTGGACTCCGAGCGTTTTGACTCATTGCAGCTGGCCGAAACCCGCATGGGCGTGATGTACGACAAGCGTTACTTCAGTTTTGCCGAAGCTACTTCAAGCTGGGAAAGCCTGACCGAACTGCCCTTGGGCCTGCTCACCAGCGGCATGCACTTTCGGCAATCCATCGATCACAACTTTCACAGTCGCGGCCTTCATCCGCAGCCAATCATCCAGACGGACGCGGTGCATCAACTGCTGCAGGCGGTTCACGGCGGTTTCTGCTGCGCGATCATGCCGTTGGACGGTGGCCTTGAATCCCTCACCGAGCACCTGCGGCTGCAGCCTATTGAAGAAGCGCAGACCCTGGCCCGGCTCGGCTTGATCATGCGTCGCTCGGCACCGCGTTCGGCCCTGGCTGAAGCCTGCCTGGCGCTGTACCACACCATGATGGAAGGATCTTGATCGACGTCATCTATCGGTGCATCAGTACTAGCGATTAGACGTAATCCGACCGGAGGCCTAGGCTTAAGCCTAATTAATCTGCCGGTCACTCCCGATGCACGCCAAGCACATGGATATCACGGCGCCCGCACAACAACTGCCCGCGCCCGCCGCAAGCCAGTCCTACAGCTATTCAAACCTCGAACACGACGTCAGCGAGCCCAATGTGCTTGCCGAGGAAGTCGCGTTGGCGATTGCCTATAACGGCATCAGTCAGGCCGTCATGCTGGTCACGCCCACTGACCTCGAAGACTTTATCGTCGGCTTCAGCATTGGTAGCGGCCTCATCGAATCACCCGACGAGATCTACGACATCAAGCTCGGTGGCTGCGGCTCTGCGCAGACTGCGGAAGTCGAAATCGCCAGCCGCGCCTTCTGGAACCTGAAGACCCAGCGTCGGCAACTGGCTGGCACCAGCGGTTGCGGCCTGTGTGGTGTTGAAGCCGTCGAGCAGGCATTGCCCGAGCTCAACGTGCTGCCCGGCGCGCCTCTTCCCCCCGCCGAGTGGTTGAAAGGCCTGCGCGGGCGCATGGGTGAGTTTCAGCCACTGGGTGAACACTGCGGCGCCGTCCATGCAGCGATGTTCATGGACGCTCGCGGCGAAATTCTCTTAGGTCGTGAAGACATCGGCCGACATAACGCTCTAGACAAGCTGATCGGCGCACTGATTCGCCAGGACATCCCGACCACGGGCGGTCTGGCAATCGTCACCAGCCGCTGCAGTCTGGAACTCATTCAAAAGGTATTACGTGCCGGCATTCAGACCCTTGTCAGCCTGTCATCGCCCACCGGCCTGGCGCTGCAATGGGCCCGACGCCACAACCTCAACCTCATTCATCTGCCTAAACACAGTGCGCCGCGGGTTTACAGTCCTGCGTTGGAGAATCAAGCGTGAGCATGCATAAAGAAGCCGACAAAGTATCGACCCCTCGCTACAAGCCCTACAAAGGGCCGGCCGGCGGATGGGGCGCATTGATCAGCGTCGCCCACTTCTGGCTGACCAGCGATAACGCCCTGAAGAACATCCGCACGATGCTCAAGACCAACCAGAACGGCGGCTTCGACTGCCCGGGCTGCGCATGGGGCGATTCGCCGGAAAGCGGCATGGTCAAGTTCTGCGAGAACGGCGCCAAGGCGGTGAACTGGGAAGCTACCAAGCGCCGCGTCGACGCGTCCTTCTTCGCTCGTTACAGCGTCAGCTCGCTGCTCGAACAAAGTGATTACTGGCTGGAATACCAGGGCCGTCTGACCGAGCCAATGGTCTACGACGCCCAGAGCGACCGTTACAAGCCGATCGCCTGGGATGACGCCTTCGCGCTGATCGCCAAGCACCTGAACAACCTGCCAAGCCCCAACATGGCCGAGTTCTATACCTCAGGCCGTGCCAGTAACGAAGCGGCGTATCTGTATCAGCTGTTCGTCCGTGCCTTCGGCACCAACAACTTCCCTGACTGCTCGAACATGTGCCACGAGGCCAGCGGCGTTGCTTTGTCGCAAAGCGTGGGCGTCGGCAAAGGCACGGTGACCTTCGAGGACTTCGAGCACGCGGACGCGATTTTCGTCCTCGGCCAGAACCCGGGCACCAACCACCCGCGCATGCTGGAACCGCTGCGTGAAGCGGTCAAACGTGGCGCCCAAGTGGTGTGCGTCAATCCGTTGAAAGAGCGTGGTCTGGAACGTTTCCAGCACCCTCAGCACCCGCTGGAAATGCTCAGCAACGGCTCCGAGCCGACCAACACGGCGTATTTCCGTCCGGCACTGGGCGGCGACATGGCCCTGCTGCGCGGCATGGCCAAGTTCCTGCTGCAATGGGAACGTGAAGCCCAGGCGAACAACGAAGCGTCGGTGTTTGACCATACCTTCCTCAACGAACACACCAATGGCGTGCTGGAATACCTGGCCGCCATCGACGACACCTCGTGGGAATTCATCGTCGAGCAATCCGGGCTGCCACTGAGCGACATCGAACTCGCCGCGCGGATGTACGCCAAAGGCAAGAACGTGATCATGTGCTGGGCGATGGGCATTACTCAGCATCGCCATTCGGTGCCGACCATCCAGGAAGTCTCCAACCTGATGCTGCTGCGCGGCAACATCGGTCGGCCGGGTGCCGGTCTGTGCCCCGTGCGCGGTCACAGCAACGTGCAGGGCGACCGCACGATGGGCATCAACGAGCGTCCACCGGCGTTCTTCCTTGATGCGCTGGAGAAACGTTTCCAGTTCAAAGTGCCGCGTGAAAACGGCCACAACGTCGTCGAAGCGATTCACGCGATGCTCGAAGGCCGCGCGAAAGTCTTTATCGGTCTGGGCGGCAACTTCGCCCAAGCCACCCCGGACAGCCCGCGCACTTTCGAAGCCCTGAGCAACTGCGACCTGACCGTGCAGATCAGCACCAAGCTCAACCGCAGCCATTTGGCCCACGGCAAGGAAGCGCTGATTCTACCGTGCTTCGGCCGTACCGACATCGACATCCAGGCCGAAGGCCCACAAGCGGTAACGGTTGAAGACTCGTTCAGCATGGTTCACGCGTCCAACGGTCAGCTCAAACCGCTTTCGCCGCAGATGCGTTCCGAGCCTTCGATCCTGGCGGGTATCGCCAACGCAACGCTGGGCAAGCAGCCGGTGGACTGGCTGTGGCTCGTGGCGGACTACAGCCGCATCCGCGACCTGATCGCCGACACCATTCCGTCGTTCCAGAACTTCAACGAGAAGATCAAGAACCCGGGTGGCTTCTATCTGGGCAACGCCGCAGGCTCCCGTCGCTGGAATACGCCAAGTGCGCGCGCCAACTTCAAGGCGAACATACTGCCAAGCGACCTGGTGCACGAAAGCATCCGCGGGACAGGCATCGTGCCGGACCTGATCATGCAGTCGATGCGTTCTCACGATCAGTACAACACCACCATCTATGGCCTGGACGACCGTTATCGCGGCGTGAAAGGTCAGCGTGACGTGATGTTCGTAAACGAGGCCGACATCATCCGTCTGGGCTTCGTACCCGGTCAGAAAGTAGACATCGTGTCGATCTGGGGCGATGCCATCGAGCGCCGCGTGAAGGGCTTCACGCTGCTGCCGTTCGACATCCCGGCCGGCCAGGCTGCGGCGTACTACCCGGAAGTGAACCCGCTGGTACCGCTGGAAAGCGTGGGCGACGGCAGCAGCACGCCAACGTCCAAGTTCGTCGCGATCAAGCTGGAAAGGCATGCGGAGACCGCGCGGATCATTTGATCTGCGCATGTCCTATAGGAGTGAGCTTGCTCGTGAAGGGGATCTATCAACCGCTGGATAGTCAGCGGATGTGCCGACCCTCATCGCAAGAAAGCTCACCCTCCTCGCAGCTACAAAAAAAGGCCCGAATCGCGAGATTCGGGCCTTTATCAAGTAGCGTATGACTCATTACCCTGGCTTAGGTTCCCGAGCCAAAACAATAAGTTAGCGTTTTGTATACAGGTCGTGCTATTCGTCGGATTTAGATTGTGACATTTTCTTCATGATCGCAGGATCGCGGCGTCATCCCTATGAGCATACATACATGAAGTATTCCTCGATTCTGTTGTTGTCGTTCTCACTGGTCAGCGGTTTTGCCTCAGCAGGCGATAACGTGACGGCCGGCGTGGGCGGCGCATTGGGTGGGGTACTCGGCTCCGTCGTTGGCCAGCAGGTCGGCGGCAGCACAGGTTCGGCAATCGGTGCCGGCCTTGGCGGCGCGGCCGGTGGCGCAGTGGGCGCCAACCGCCGGAACCGTACCGAAGCCGCCATCGGCGGCGGCCTGGGCGCCGCTGGCGGTAACGTAGTCGGCCGTAGCGTCGGTGGCAGCACCGGCAGTCTGATCGGCGCAGCAGCAGGCGGCGGCGCGGGCGGCGCTCTCGGCAACTACATGGGCGACGAAAGCCGCCGTGACGACGATCGAGGCCGTGGCTACCGTGGCGATCGCCGCGACTACAAACACGGTCGCGGTCACGCATACGGTCACCGCAAGCACCATCGTGACTGATACCGTCGAGTCCGACTCGCGCACCTGACCCTGTGAACACCGGCCGCCCATGAAGCGGCCGGTTTCATTTTCAGACCACCAAACGCTCAAGGGCCTGCCGCAATCCCGGCGGGATCGGCACCGGCTGATTGGACGCCCGATCCACGAACACATGCACGAAGCGACCTGCCGCCCGCGCCTCGTCTTCCCCCGCCTTGAACACCGCCAGCTCATATTGCACCGAGCTATTGCCCAGCTTGCCGACCCGCAGCCCGACCTCGACCCGCTCCGGATAAGCAATCGACGCAAAATAATCGCACGACGAACTCACCACAAAGCCCACCACCTCACCGTCATGGATATCCAGCCCGCCCTGTTCGATCAGGTAGGTATTCACGGCGCTGTCGAAGAAGCTGTAGTAGGTGACATTGTTGATATGGCCGTACACATCGTTGTCGTGCCAGCGCGTCACGATCGGCTGGAAGTGGCGATAGTCGGCGCGCTGCGGGGTGTCGTTCATGTGGCTCCCTCCGGTTGTCTGTCGTTTTTTCCGCTCACGAAATCCGTGACTGCTATTGAATCTGGCCCTGAATCCATTCACGCACCTGGGCGTACGGATACGCCTCCAGCGCCGCAAACCCGCCGATGTTGCGGGCCTTGAGCCGGGTAAACATTGGCACGCTGATCCCGCAGAGAAACCGCGTCAGGCACTCAGCGCCCGGCTCATGCCCTCGAACCTCAAGGTGCTTGCCGACGAACTCGCTGCACAGGTCCGCGAAGTCCTGCTCGCTCAACGGTGTCAGGGCTGGCGGCTCGGGGAGCACCGCCACATGCCCCTCGCACACCGAGCAATGGCCACAATGCTCGGGCGCACGCTCGTCGCCAAAGTACTGGGCCAGACGATGACTGAGGCACTGCTCGCTGGCGAACAGCTCCAGCATCGCGTGGATGCGCGCGACTTCAGTCTTTTCGTGGTGGACGAAGTAATCATGCAGCTCTTCGCTCAGCACCTGTGCGTCGAAGTCGGCGGCGATCAGGCTGTAGACCTCCGTCATCTGCTTGCTTTCAAGTTCAATCCAGCCCTTTTCCTGAAAGAAATCCAGCGCCGTCACAACGCGCCCGCGCTCGGCCTGATACTGCTGATACATCGCGTCGAAGTTGACGGTTGCCCAAGTGCGCGCCCGGCTTGAGGTCTCGGTCAGCGCCTGCACGAATTCCCGTCGTTCGCCCTGAAAGCGCTGCACCAGCACTTGCGGCTCGATCAGGTATTTGAACCGGTATTCCGCGAAATACGAATAACGCGGCGCAATGATCCCGCGCAGTTCCAGCTGCACGAGCAGCGTCTTGAGCGGCAGTTGGCGGATGTTGCTGAGGTCCGACAAGGGCGCCAGCAGAAACTCCCACTGACTGTCATTACGCGCGCCTTGCAGATCTTCCAGCACCAACCGGATGCCTTCCTGCTCCGGTGTGTCGCCGTACACGAAGTTCTCCAGGACGTTCAGGCTGTCGCGATTGGCCAGCACCAGACAATCAGACGTCGCCCCGTCCCGGCCCGCACGCCCGATCTCCTGGCTGTAGTTCTCGATGGATTTGGGCAAATCGAAATGCACGACGTTGCGGATGTCGCTCTTGTCGATGCCCATCCCGAAAGCGATCGTGGCGACGATGCAGTTCAGACGCCCGTCCATGAACTGGCGCTGGATCGACTCGCGCTTATCGTGAAGCAGGCCCGCATGGTAGGCGTACGCCGGGATGCCGTTTTGAGACAAATGAGCCGCCACGAACTCGGCGGTCTTCTGCAGCGTGACGTAGACAATGCTCGGCTGCCCGGCCCGCTCCCCGAGCCACTCCACCAGACGCCTGCGCTTGTCACGGCCTGCAACGGGCTCAACTCGCAGCGTGAGGTTGGGTCGGTAGAAGCCGGTCGTCACCACATCGTCCGGCGCGATGCCGAACTTGCTCTGCATGTCATCGATGACTTGAGGCGTCGCGGTCGCCGTCAGCAGCAGCGCCTGGGGGATATTGAACTCGCGCTGATAGTCAGGGAGCTTGAGGTAATCGGGGCGGAAGTTGTGGCCCCACTCGGAGATGCAGTGCGCCTCGTCGACGACCAGCAGGGAAATCGGCACCTGCGTGATGAAGTGCCGGAAGCGCTCGTTCTTCAGGCGCTCGACGGAAATCATCAGGATTTTCAGCTCACCTGAGCGCGCCCTGGCCATGACATCGGCGACGTCATCGCGGCTCTGCGCCGAGTCGATGCTCGCCGCCGCAATGCCATGACGCTGAAGGAAAGCCAGCTGGTCCTGAATTAGCGCCAACAATGGTGACACCACCAGCGTCAGATGCGGCAGCAGCAGTGCCGGTAGCTGATAGCAGAGGGATTTACCGGAACCTGTGGGAAATATCGCTGCGGCGGAGCGACCCGCCAACACCGCACTGATGGCGGCCTCTTGCCCGGCGCGAAACTGCCGATAACCGAAAACCTGCTCGAGGGTTTGATGCATGTGCTGCCACTCCTTTGACCGTCGCAAGGGCATGAACCATAGCGCGGTGGGTCCGGGCGCAATACACCTAAACCATTACAGAAATATCGGACAGGATACATCCCGGACACGAACACCGCGCGCAATGCTGGCAAAACGTCATGCCGAGGATTAATCTCGCGCGACGTCTATTCAAGCGCTGCACGTCAGACGCCCCGGTCGACGGCAAACCGGTCGACAACACAAGATTCGCCAAGGAGAGGCAATGCAATCCACGCCACAGCCCGAGGATGACGGGCTCACCATGCAACGGCTGGCGCCCGGTCAGTTCGACGTTGTCCTCGGCTCCCACCCCGCCCGGCGCACTGCTGGATCCGGCAATGGCAACTGGCCGTTGAGTAGCGTTCTGATCTGCCTCGCGCTGCTGATCGCAATTATCTTTCTGATCGCCCAGATGTTTCGCACACCCAAGCCGGTAGCGAAGGTCATCCCCGCCCCGCCCATCGCGGAAGTCGTCAGCGAGCCCGATCCGATACAACCCGCTGCCCAAGTGCGTAACGTCGAACAAGTCGTTTATATCGCCCCCAAGGCTGATGTCTCGCAGCCCGCCACACCGCGGCCGCTCGACACCTGCCTGAAAGACGGCAACGTCATTGACCGGGAGGTCATCAACTGCCGCTTCGGCGAGGCACAGGCCAACGACGGCCATACCGCTCGCCCCCAAGGCATGGTTTCAGACCGCTACCTCGCCAACTACAAGACCGTAGCCGCCAAGCCCAAACCCGAGACCGCGCGACGCTATGAAGTGGCAGGCGTGTTCATCCGTGAAATTGACGGCCGCAATCGCTACGAAGCCCGCTATCGCATCTACAACAATCACGTCGAGGTCAGCAGCGTGTGCATGAACTTCCTCGCCGACAGCGTGGAACACCGCGAATGCCGCCGCGCCGCTGCGCCGTACTTCAAAGACATGTGCAGCGACTGGAGCAAACGCGTCGCCAAAGACAAGACTGACAAGAACAAACTGGCCCAAGAGCAATACTGCGAAGCCGCTCGGACGTATCAGCCTTGATTTCATGTCTTCGGCTTTGACGCCTCTCATCAGCGCTATTGCAGCGCAGCGAGCGGCTTCAACCCGATGGGCTAGCAACTTTTTACGCGACGTTGCGATCCTCCCTCCGAATTCATGGTCATACCTTTCGCCAAGCAGAGGCTTTCACGCCGATCACTTCAGGAAGACCCCATGATTCACACCCGTTACCTCCCGTTCTTGCTCGCTGCCACGATTGCCACCCTTGCGGGGTGCGGCGACAACGACGCCGACAAACCCGCTCCGGCCACTGCCGACGCGCGTGGCTTGTCGAAGTCAATGACGGTGGACGTGAGCGGCGCGCTCAATCTGCACTATCAGGCGACGGGGGATCAGGTCGGCCTTGGCTTCTTGCCCGGGAAACTGCCCGGCTCCAACTGGCTGACGCTGAGCGCGGACCAGGAAGCCGAAGGCGACCGTAATGAGGTGAGCATCGGGCCGATCCTCGGGTTCTCTTTCGACAACCCTGATCAAGAGAAAAAAGCGATCATGTTTCAGGGTGGCCGCGTCGAAGTGGCCCACGATGAAAACAGCGCTTCATACGACACCGGTTCGTACTATCAGTATTTCGATGCGGACAAGGGCGGCAACAACAGCAACGTCCAGCTCGTCTTCAGCAAAATCGAGAAACTCACCTCTCCCAACAAACTGCTCGACCGCTATCGGTTGATTGGTACGTTTCAGTTCAACGCAGCGCTGTCCCCTGAGCAACCCACCGACGAATGCACACGGGAAGCCGCTGCCTACGCGGCCGAGCACGGCGAACGCCATCCGGGGTTCGACGCGAAGCTGTGTAATGCGAAGAGCGTTGTGGCGAAGGGCAGCTTCGACATCACCCAGGACTTTCCGGTGACGACGAAGGCTGACGGCTAGCTATCGCGCAGGTATAAAAAAACCGCCCCGAAGGGCGGTTTCTTTTTGGCTGGTTCCGATCTTACAGCTTCGGACCCGCTGCCTTGATCGCGTCGCTCACTTCGAACTTCTTGAAGTTCTCGATGAACAGGCCGGCCAGTGCCTTGGCTGCTTCGTCGTACGCGGCTTTATCAGCCCAGGTGTTGCGCGGGTTGAGCAGGCCGGTTTCGACGCCCGGCACTGAGGTCGGGACGTCCAGGTTGACGGTGTCGAGGTGCTCGGTTGCTGCACCGATCAACGCGCCGCTCTGAATGGCCGCGATAACGCCGCGGGTGGTCGGAATGTTGAAGCGTTTGCCGACACCGTAGCCGCCGCCGGTCCAGCCGGTGTTGACCAGGTAGACCTTGGAGCCGAAACCGCGGATGCGCTTGATCAGCAGCTCTGCGTATTCGCCCGCCGGACGCGGGAAGAACGGTGCGCCGAAGCAGGTAGAGAACGTCGACTTGATGCCGGCGCCAGAACCCATTTCAGTGGAGCCAACCAGTGCGGTGTAACCCGACAGGAAGTGGTAGGCCGCTTGTTCTTCGCTGAGGATCGACACCGGTGGCAGCACGCCGGTCAGGTCGCAGGTCAGGAAGATGACTGCGTTAGGCTCGCCGCCCAGATTCTTCTCGGAACGCTTTTCAACGTGTTCGAGCGGGTAAGCGGCGCGGCTGTTCTGGGTCAGGCTGCTGTCGGCGTAGTCGGCATGACCGGCTGCGTCCAGCACCACGTTTTCCAGCACGGAGCCGTGCTTGATGGCCTTCCAGATGACAGGCTCGTTCTTCTCGGAGAGGTCGATGCACTTGGCATAGCAACCGCCCTCAATGTTGAAGACAACGCCTTCGCCCCAGCCGTGCTCGTCGTCACCGATCAGGTAACGGGTCTCGTCGGCGGACAGCGTGGTTTTGCCGGTACCGGACAGACCGAAGAACAGCGTTACGTCGCCGTCTTCACCGATGTTGGCCGCGCAGTGCATTGGCAGCACATCGGAAGCCGGCAGCAGGAAGTTCTGCACCGAGAACATGGCTTTCTTCATTTCACCGGCGTAACGCATACCGGCAATGAGGACCTTCTTCTGGGCGAAGTTGATGATGACGCAACCGTCGGAGTTGGTGCCGTCACGCTCAGGCACGCACTCGAAGTTAGCGACGTTGAGCACTTGCCACTCTTCACGACCGGCCGGGTTGTACTGGGCCGGATTGATGAACAGGCAGCGACCGAACAGGTTCTGCCAGGCAGTCTGCGTGGTCATCTTGACCGCAAGGTAGTGATCTTCGGCTGCGCCTACGTGCACGTGGGAAACGAAGTGTTCCTGAGCGTTGTTGAACGCCTCGACACGCGCCCACAGGGCGTCGAACTTGTCCGCCGGGAACTTGCGGTTGATCGGACCCCAGGCGATCGCGGCCTGGGTGGAGGGTTCGTCTACGATGAAGCGGTCGACAGGCGAGCGGCCTGTACGGTGGCCTGTTTCCACGACGAGTGCGCCAGTATCGGACAGCACGCCTTCTTCGCGTTTGAGGGCTTCTTTAACCAGATCGTCGACACTGAGATCGGTGTGAACGGCGTTATTGGCTTGCGTCATGAGATTCCCCGTCGGCTCGATGGCCGAGTGCTCCAAACGTTTTGTAGTAGAAAAACCAACACTACTACAGCTAAAAAGTGGCCGGATTATGCCAGAAAAGCCCAAAAAAGGTAGGGCCCTCCTGTCAGAACTACATGAAGAAGAGTCAAGCGGGCCGGGCGGAAAGCTTTCAGCGCAGGACCCGCACTACATTAATGGCGGGTATCGGAGGGGGTATCCACCCCACCCCCTGCAAACAGCTGCGCTACATCCGTTGCATCGAACAGATAGCGCTGATTGCAGAACTGACAGTCGATCTCCACCGCACCGTGATGCTCGATCACCAACTGCTGTGCATCTTCCAGACCAAGACTGACCAACGCATTGCCAGAACGTTCGCGCGAGCAGCTGCAACGGAACACCAGAGGCTGGACGTCGAACATGCGTACGACGTCCTCGTGGAACAGCCGTTTCAACACGGTTTCGTTGGTCAGGCTGAGCAATTCTTCGGCGGTCAGGGTGTCAACCAGCACATTGACATGCTGCCAGCTGGCCTCACGCTCATCCTGATCTTTCAGCTTCTCAGCCGGCAGCTGTTGCAGCAGCAGCCCACGTGCCCGCTTGCCGTCAGCCTTGATCCAGAAGCGTGTTGGCAGTTGCTCCGACATCACAAAATATTCAGACAGGCACGCCGACAGGTCGACACCGTCCAGGCCCACGATGCCCTGATAGCGTTTGCCCTGACGCGGGTCGATGGTCATGGTCAGGTCGCCATTGGGCATCAGGTCGAGCAGCGTGGCATCAGGCTTGACCAGAGTTTCGTCGTAGCGCGCAATGCCGCGCAGTTCACGCTCGCTGGAGCACTCGACCATCAGCAGCGACACCGGACCAAGCGAACGGGCCTGCAAAACCAGGAGACCGTCGAACTTCAGCGTGCCCACCAGCAGCGCAGCGGCGGCGAGCATTTCGCCGAGCAACTGGGCGACGGGCTCGGGATACGGGTGCTTGGCAAGGACCTCGGCGTAGCTGCGCTCAAGGGCGACGAGCTCGCCGCGCACGTCGCTCTCGTCGAAAATGAAGCGCTGGGTGTAATCGGTATCCGCAAAATCTGACATAAGAGAAGGTATCTGAATGGATGACAAAATGATGACAAGCGCCTATAAAGCGCGGTTTCGCACCGCTTGGTGCACTGTCATGCCGATGGGGGCATTTTATGGACTATCCCGCATTGTTCCAACCCAACTGGAACGCCAAAAAATTCCTGCTGTGTAATCTGGTGGCGCTGGCACTGCTACTGCTGTGGGTCTGGCCCACGGGACACGCGGCTTTCACTCACTTCGACGAAGGCCTGTTCCACCTGCTGAACCGCCCGCTTGAGCAAAACAAAGCGTGGCTGTGGACCTGGACAGTCGCCAGCATGCGACCCTTCGATATCGTCGTTGGCCTGATTCTGCTCACGCTGCTTATAAAGGGCGAGTGGGTGTTCAAATCCTTGCAAACCCGTGCCGCACTGATCGGCTTTGTGCTGACGCTGATCCTGCTGCTGATCATCCGCACGGTGTTTTCCAAGATCATCGACCACAGCGCGCTGCAACATGACAGCGCGTCGGAGATTATTCCTGATGCCATCAAGCTCAGCGAAATATTCCCGGAGCTTGAAGACAAGTGGCAGCTCAAGGACCGTTCCAGCCAGAGTTTCCCGGGTGACCATGCCTCGGTGCTGCTGATCTGGGCGATGTTCATGAGCGTCTACAGCCGCACGGTCGGCCAGCGCGTGGTCATCTGGGTGCTGGCGCTCCTGTTCATGATGCCGCGCCTGGTCGCCGGCGCCCATTGGGGTCAGGACGATTACATTGGCGGCGTGATGATCGCATTGCTCGCGCTGGGCTGGAGCTGCTACACCCCGTTTGTGGCCATCGCTACCGGGTTTGTGTTTCGCCTGACTGCACCGGTCTTCAACTTGATGGGCCGCCTGCCGCTGCTCAAATGCCTGAGCATCAACAGGCAGGGCTCTCATTTGTAAGCTGCCTGTCGCTACCGAGCCATCCGGGGTCGATGAATTCGCGATCCCGGAATGCTGCGAGACCGTCAGTCGTCACCCGAACGAAAATGAAACAATTGCCGGCGCTGCTTCTTGGTCGGCCTGCCGTCAGTCGTCACGCCCAGGCTTCCGGCCTTGCGCATCTCGGCGGCTTGCTCACGTTTGGCGAGGCTCTCCGGGGTTTCGCTGTACAGCAACTGAGCCTCGGGGGCGCCTCGGCGGATGATCGACAACGCTTGGACCACCACAGTCCGCTCATCGAAGCCCGCTCTGATCTGGAACTCATCCCCCACGCGCGGCTCTTTTCCCGGCTTACAACGCTCGCCCCGGCAATGAACCTTGCCGCTTTCAATGGCGGCTTTTGCCAGCGCACGCGTCTTGAAGAAGCGCGCCGCCCAAAGCCATTTGTCCAGACGGACTTTGTCGTCCTCGTCTGCCTTCTGTGTCATCTGAATTCCTCAATCGTGCAATGGTCAGAATCGTACTACGTCACGCCGGGGACGCAGTAACCGCCACCCTCGTTTACACTGCCCACCAAGACTAAAGCGCCGGCTTCAGGAGAACGACGTGACAGACTTCCCAACGTCATTGACTGGTGGGTGCCAGGGCTGCAGAGAAAGCTCCGCGCTGGATTTCGAATTTGAATTCGCCTATCAGCCTATCGTGGACGTCCGCGACCGTTCGGTATTCGCTCACGAGGCGTTGGTGCGTGGCGTCAACGGCGAGGGTGCCCCCTCTGTACTGAACCGGGTTGACGACACCAACCGTTACCGTTTTGATCAATTGTGCCGAACCCGTGCGATTTCAACTGCCGCCCGGCTGGGAATGGATGAATGCCTGTCGATCAACTTCCTGCCCAACGCGGTGTATCGCCCAGAATTGTGCATTCGCAGCACCCTTGAAGCGGCTCGAACCCACAACTTTCCGCTGGACCGGCTGATCTTCGAGACCGTTGAAACCGAGCACGTGTGCAGCAACAGCCACCTGACCAACATTCTTCGCGAATACCGCCAGTTTGGTTTCAAAACCGCAATCGACGACTTCGGCGCCGGGCACTCGGGACTAACCCTGCTGGCTGACTTTCAGCCTGACTTGATCAAGCTCGACATGGCGCTGGTGCGCAACGTCCATCTGGATCCCGCTCGACAAGCCATCGTGCGCGCCATTGTCACAATGTGTACGGACCTGAACGTTACAGTGATCGCCGAAGGCATCGAAGACGCAGCCGAACGAGACTTCCTCGCCGAATGCGGCATTTACCTCATGCAAGGCTTTTGGTTCGCCAAGCCTGCATTCCAGGCGCTGGCGCACATCAATGCCGACGCCTGGCAGAACGTGTAAACGAACGGAACCGCTTTGAAAACATTTGACCATCTGACAGTCATCGGCCTCCGTGAATGGGTGGCTTTGCCCCATCTGGGCGTGGCCGGGCTGCGCGCTAAAATCGACACGGGTGCCAGCACTTCCAGCCTGCACGCAACAGAAATAGAACCGTTCGAACGGGACGGCGAGAAATGGGTGCGCTTCAACGCGCACCTGGGGACGGTGGTGCAGCTGCGTCATCGTCGCTGCGAGGCTCAACTGGTGGCGATGAAAACCATCAAAAGCTCCAACGGCCACGCTCAGGTTCGCTACGTCATTCGTACGACGCTGGCGCTGGGGGATCGGGTCTGGCCGGTGGAGTTCACGCTGGCCTGCCGCAAGGCGATGCGCTACCGCTTGCTGCTGGGTTCCAAAGCCCTGATTGACGGCCAATTGGTGGTCAATCCGGGTGTTACATATATTCAGGACAAGCCGGTGTTCCCGGCTTCAAATCTCTCTGCCACAGGTGCTGCATGAAGATCGCTGTGCTTTCGCGAAACCCGCGTCTGTATTCAACTCGTCGTCTGG
Organism: Pseudomonas sp. HP_01; assembly: GCF_055284355.1. NCBI lineage: Bacteria > Pseudomonadati > Pseudomonadota > Gammaproteobacteria > Pseudomonadales > Pseudomonadaceae > Pseudomonas > Pseudomonas sp. HP_01. The sequence goes on from NZ_JBTOPV010000089.1 coordinate 101,531, forward strand.
TCGAAGCTGGAATCCAGCGCGGCCACGAGGTCGTGGTGGTCGATACCCTGCGCGCCTATATGAACATTGCCAGTCATAAGCCGCAGATCCACTACCGAGGAAAACCCCTGGAAGGTTTTGATGCGGTAATACCCCGCATCGGTGCCTCCGTGACCTTCTACGGCTGTGCCGTGCTGCGTCAGTTTGAAATGATGGGCGTGTTCCCGCTCAACGAATCCGTTGCCATCGCGCGCTCCCGCGACAAGCTGCGCTCGCTGCAGTTGTTGTCACGTCGAGGCATTGGCTTGCCCGTCACCGGCTTCGCCCACTCACCGGACGACATCCCTGACCTGATTCAGATGGTCAACGGCGCACCCCTGGTGATCAAGGTGCTCGAAGGGACGCAAGGTATCGGCGTGGTGCTGTGCGAAACCGCGACCGCGGCCGAGTCGGTGATCGAGGCCTTCATGGGGCTGAAGCAGGACATCATGGTGCAGGAGTACATCAAGGAGGCCGGTGGCGCCGATATCCGCTGCTTCGTGGTGGGTGACAAGGTCATTGCGTCGATGAAGCGTCAGGCGAAGCCCGGGGAGTTCCGCTCCAACCTGCATCGCGGCGGCACCGCCAGCCTGATCAAGATCACCCCCGAAGAGCGTATGACGGCCATTCGCGCGGCCAAGGTCATGGGCCTGAGTGTCGCGGGCGTTGATATTCTGCGCTCCAACCACGGGCCGCTGGTGATGGAAGTGAACTCGTCGCCAGGCCTTGAAGGCATTGAAACCACAACCGGCAAGGATGTCGCGGGGATAATCATCGAGTACATCGAGAAAAACGGCGGGCCGCACATGACCCGCACCAAGGGCAAGGGCTAACGCCCAAGCCTGTTTTTGCACGGAGGCTTTGGCTGCGAGCGCGCTACACGCCCATGGCCTCCAGGCAGAATCACAAACGGATCAATCGGCATCCCGCGGCAGCAATAACCCCAATGGCAGCCGAACTCTGGCCTCCAGCCCGCCTCCCGAACGATTACGCAACTCGACATTGCCACCGTGCATCGCGGCGATCCGCTTGACGATCGCCAAACCAAGCCCTGTCCCCTTGCCGCTTCTGGCGCGGTCGCCACGGATGAAGGGGTTGAAAATGCCCTCCAGCTCCGACGGGTCGATCCCCATACCCCGATCCAGCACGCTCAGCACCACGTAGGGCGCACCGCTGTCGCCGGAAACGTAGGCTGCCACCTCAACCCCGTCGCCGGCATGGTGCATCGCATTGCCGATGAGATTATTGAGCAGCCGTTTCATGGAAACCCGCCGCAGCGGGAAAGGCGGAATGGACTCCAGGCACAGGCGGACCTGCTCTACCGGATTGTTGTAAGGCGCGACAACTTCGTGGACCAGCTCAACCAGATCGACTTCTTCGACTTCTTCATCACGCCCGTCCCGGATGAATGCCAGGAATTGATCGAGGATGGCATCCATGTCTTCGATGTCGCGAACCATGCCCTCCATGAACTCGTTGTTGGTTGGCATCAGTTCAAGGGACAAACGCAGCCGGGTCAGAGGCGTCCGCAAATCGTGAGACACCCCGGCCAGCATCAGTTCGCGCTCCTGCCCGGCCTGCTCCACGTCTTCGGCCATCTGGTTGAACGCGCGGTAGACCTCGGTTATCTCGCTGGGCGTATCGCCCACCGGCAACCGCACGCTGCGGCCCTGGCCTAACTGGCGGGCGGCAAAAACCAGCCGTTTCAGCGGCTGATTGAGCTGGCTGACGAAGATCCATGCCGACGCCGTAGAGAGCAATCCGATTGCCAGGAACCAGCCCAACACGCTCCAGATTTTCTGCCCTCGCAACGGATGCGGGTACAGCGGCACTTTCAGCCAGCCATCACCGAGACTCGGCGCCCTCACCCACAGCGCGGGGGGCGCGTGAACACGCAGTCGCACTTCGGTGTCGGCGCCCAGCTCATCCTGCATCTGCCGTTGGTAGATTTCGGAGTACGGCCAGTGCTGCTCGCCTTCCGGTACGCCGCCGCCCACCACGCGGATCAGTCCGGCGGCGTCAGCGATGGTCTGCCGGTCACTCTCATCGGCCGCCCAGTAAGCCCGCAAAGTGAGTGCAACGCCGTGGCTGTATTGGCGATCGACCAGAACATCCTCGTTCATCAGCAGGTAGACGAGGGTCAGCGCCTTCGAAAACAGCACGACAATGAGCACCAGCCACAGGGTGCGGGAGAAAAAACTTTGCGGGAACCAGAGCGGTGTCTTCATAACAGCAGCTACACACTTTGCGGAAGCGAGCCGGGCTCGCGAATTTGCGGAACACATGACACAGCAAAAACCAGTCACGCCAATGGCCGCTTTCGCGAACATCGAGGTGACTGGCTAACGTAGGCGGGCGTGAGACAGGCCCGGCAGATTACCGTCGAACTTGCTGTTACTGCTTGTTGGCACCGTCTGGCACGAAAACATAACCCACTCCCCAGACCGTCTGAATGTAACGCGGCTTGGCAGCGTCCACTTCAATCAGACGACGCAGACGGGAGATCTGGACGTCGATGGAGCGCTCCAGCGCGTCCCACTCACGGCCACGGGCAAGGTTCATCAGTTTGTCCCGCGTCAGCGGCTCACGGGCGTGCATGACCAGCGCTTTCAACACGGCGAATTCACCGGTAGTGAGCATATGCACTTCATCGCCACGCTTGAGCTCGCGGGTGGCGAGCGACAGCGCGTAATCGCCAAAGGTGACGGTTTCGTCTTCCGTGGCCGGCGCGCCAGGTACGGGTGCGGATTGACGACGCAGCACGGCGCGAACGCGGGCCATCAATTCGTCAGGGTTGAAAGGTTTTGCGAGGTAGTCATCAGCACCGAGCTCGAGGCCCTTGATGCGGCTGAGCTCGTCGCCCTTGGCGGTGAGCATGATGATGGGGACTTGATTGTTCGCGGCGCGCAGGCGGCGGCAGGCGGACAGGCCGTCTTCGCCCGGCAGCATCAGGTCAAGCACCACGAGGTGAAACACTTCGCGCGCCAGCAGCCGATCCATTTGCTCCACGTTGGGCACAGCCCGGGCGCGGTAGCCCTTGCTGTTGAAAAAGCGTTCTAGCAGGCTGCTCAAGCCCGGGTCATCGTCAACGATGAGGATTTTCTCGCCTTCAGCCGTTTGTGCAGTGCTGCTCATTGGAAGCTCCTTTGATCTCGGCGCGCATTATGGCGTAGCTGCAGTTATGCGCACCGTGTGCATTGTTAGCAGATTTTTCCTGAATCCACATGGGTGCTCTCGTCGACTCACCTGAGGGCAATTCACAGCATCTGCGCGGGCTGAAAGTAGCGTATCGACCGGGCAATCCCCTATTCAGGGCTCACTGGGTATAATGCGCCGCCTTCAAGGTCAGGCAACGCTCGTTCAAGGCGGTTCGCCAGCCGCTGATTTAATGCACACACATTTGCCAGGTGGTTTTATGGACAGTATCAACAGCCGCATCGCCGAGGAACTCGGCGTCCGCCCGCAACAGGTCGAAGCGGCCGTCGCGCTACTGGATGAAGGCTCAACGGTGCCTTTCATCGCTCGCTACCGCAAGGAAGTCACTGGCAGCCTCGATGACACGCAACTGCGTCATCTGGAAGAGCGCCTGCGCTACCTGCGCGAACTCGACGAGCGCCGCATCAGCATCCTTGCCAGCATCGAAGAGCAAGGCAAGCTGACCCCTGAACTGGCGCGCGACATCAAGCTCGCCGACACCAAGACCCGCCTTGAAGACTTGTACCTGCCGTATAAGCAGAAGCGCCGCACCAAAGGCCAGATCGCACTGGAAGCCGGTCTGGGTGAGCTGGCGGACGGGATCTTCAACGACCCCACGCTTACCCCCGAAGCCGAAGCCGCGCGATTCGTCGATGCCGAAAAAGGCTTCGCCGACGTCAAGGCCGTGCTCGAGGGCGCCAAATACATTTTGATGGAGCGCTTTGCCGAAGACGCGACGCTGCTGGAGAAGCTGCGCAGCTTCCTCAAGCACGAGGCCGTGATCAGTGCCCGTGTAGTGCCGGGCAAAGAGGAAGAAGGCGCCAAGTTCCGCGATTACTTCGAACACGACGAGCCGCTCAAGAGCATGCCGTCCCACCGCGCGCTGGCGATCTTTCGGGGTCGCAACGAGGGCGTTTTGAGCTCGGCACTGAAAGTCGGGGAAGAATTACCCGGCACCCTGCACCCCTGCGAAATGATGATCAGCGAGCGCTTCGGCCTGCAGAACCAGAACCGCCCTGCAGACAAGTGGCTGGCCGAAGTCGTGCGCTGGACCTGGAAGGTCAAGCTGTACTCCAGCCTCGAGACCGACCTGCTCGGCGAGCTGCGCGAAGGTGCTGAAACCGAAGCAATCAACGTATTCGCTCACAACCTGCACGACCTGTTGCTGGCCGCACCGGCGGGGCCACGCGCCACGCTGGGTCTTGACCCGGGCCTGCGCACGGGCTGCAAGGTCGCCGTAGTCGACAGCACTGGCAAACTGCTGGACTACGCCACGGTTTACCCCCATGTGCCGAAAAACCAGTGGGATCAGACCATCGCCGTGCTGGCAGCCCTTTGCGCCAAGCATTCCGTTGACCTGATCGCGATCGGTAACGGCACTGCCAGTCGCGAGACTGACAAGCTGGCCGGCGATCTGATCAAAAAGTATCCAGGCCTGAAGATGACCAAAGTCATGGTCTCTGAAGCCGGCGCCTCGGTGTACTCGGCGTCGGAACTCGCCGCCAAGGAATTCCCGGACCTCGACGTTTCGATCCGTGGCGCCGTGTCCATTGCCCGCCGCTTGCAGGACCCCCTCGCCGAACTGGTAAAAATCGACCCGAAATCCATCGGCGTTGGCCAGTACCAGCACGACGTCTCGCAGCTCAAGCTGGCCCGCGGCCTCGACGCCGTCGTGGAAGACTGCGTGAACGCCGTGGGTGTGGATGTGAACACCGCCTCCGTGGCCCTGCTGGCGCGGATTTCCGGCCTGAACACCACGTTGGCGCAGAACATTGTTTCCCACCGCGACCAGAACGGCGCGTTCAAGACCCGTGCGGCGCTGAAGAAAGTCCCGCGTCTGGGCGAGAAAACCTTCGAACAGGCCGCAGGCTTTCTGCGTGTCATGAACGGTGACAACCCGCTGGATTCGTCAGCCGTTCACCCTGAGGCGTATCCGCTGGTGCAGCGCATTGCCGCCCAGACCGATCGTGATATTCGTTCGCTGATCGGCGACGCAGGCTTCCTGAAGCGTCTGGACCCGAAGAAATTCACCGACGAAACCTTCGGCCTGCCTACCGTCACCGACATCCTTCAAGAACTGGAAAAGCCGGGCCGCGATCCCCGTCCGGGCTTCAAGACCGCTGAATTCCAGGACGGCGTCGAAGACTTGAAGGATCTTCAGCCGGGCATGATCCTCGAAGGCGTGGTCACCAACGTCACCAACTTTGGTGCGTTCGTTGACATCGGCGTGCATCAGGACGGTTTGGTGCATATCTCTGCGCTTTCGGAGAAGTTCATCAAGGACCCTCGCGAAGCGGTCAAAGCCGGCGATGTGGTGAAGGTCAAGGTAATGGAAGTGGACATCCCTCGTAAGCGCGTCGGCCTGTCGATGCGCATGAGCGACACGCCGGGCGAGAAAGTCGACGGCGCTCGCGGTGCCCGTCCTGGCGCCGCGCCGCGACAGCAGCAAGGCAATGCCCCTCGCAAGGAAGCTACCGCCCCGGCGCCAAGCAACAATCCGATGGCGTCGCTGTTCGCCAACGCCAAGCAATTGAAGAAGCGCTGATGGATATCCCTGACGAACTGACTCAGAGCGCTTACTTCAAGACCCTCGGATGCAGAGTGGTGCAACTGAACGAAGGTGTCGCCATCGTGGCCTTGCCGCTGGAGCCGCACCTGCGCAATCGCGGCAATGTGATGCATGGCGGCGCGCTGTTCAGTCTGGTCGACATCACGATGGGGTTGGCCTGCTCCAGCGCCCACGGCTTCGACAAGCAAAGCGTCACGGTGGAATGCAAAATCAATTACATGCGCGCCGTGGCCGAAGGCGAAGTCATCTGCACCAGCACGGTACTGCATGCTGGACGCCGAACGCTGGTTGTCGAAGCCGACGTTCGCCAGAACGACAAGCTGGTTGCCAAAGCGCAGGGCACGTTTGCGATCGTCTAGCTGTCCGATAGCGTTATGAGTTAATTTCGGCACTGTTAAGCAGTGTCGAAATTTTCTGATTTCCTTGCAGGAACGATCAGCGACGGGCATCGGCGTTAGGGCCATCGACGAGGCGAAAACGCCAGTTCCTTTCTTCACCCTTGTAGACCGCCATATCGCCCCCATATAGGGCCGACTGACGCGTGAAGGATTCCAACTTGAGCGAACTTCTCAACCGCCGCCTGACTCTGCTTGGCGAGCACTCTAACCTCTCCCTTCTGGAGAAGTGCTTGCACGGCATCGAGCGTGAATGCCTGCGCGTTACGGGCGAAGGCCGTCTGGCGCAAACCCCGCACCCGGAAGCCCTCGGCGCGGCACTGACCAACGAGCAAATCACCACTGATTACTCCGAGTCGCTGCTGGAGTTCATCACTCCTGCCCTCGCCAACCCTGCGGATACGCTGGAAAGCCTGGATAAGATCCACCGCTTCGCGTACAGCAAACTGGGCAGCGAATACATCTGGAGCCCTTCGATGCCGTGCCCGCTGCCGGCCGAAGCGGATATTCCGATCGCCTATTACGGCACCTCCAACATCGGCAAGCTCAAGTATGTTTACCGTCAAGGCCTTGCCTTGCGTTACGGCAAAACCATGCAGTGCATCGCCGGGATTCATTACAACTTCTCGTTGCCCGAAGCCATCTGGCCCGTGCTCAAGCAAGACGCGAAATTCGAAGGCGATGACCGCGATTTCCAGTCCGAGAGCTACATTGGCCTGATTCGCAACTTCCGTCGTTACAGCTGGCTGCTGATGTACCTGTTCGGCGCATCGCCGGCGCTGGACGCCAGTTTCCTGCGCGGCCGCTCGCATCAGCTTGAGCAGTTCGACGCCGAAACGCTGTATCTGCCTTACGCCACCAGCCTGCGCATGAGCGATCTGGGTTACCAGAGCAATGCCCAGGCGGACCTGACGCCTTGCTACAACGACCTGCTGACGTACACCGACAGCCTGCGTCGTGCGGTGGCAACGCCCTATGCGCCTTACGTCGAAATCGGCACGCACAAGGATGGCGAGTGGATTCAGCTCAACACCAACGTGCTGCAGATCGAGAACGAGTACTACTCGACGATCCGCCCGAAACGCGTCACCTATTCCGGCGAACGTCCGATTCAGGCGCTGGTCGCACGCGGCGTGCAGTACGTGGAAGTACGCTGCCTGGACATCAATCCGTTCCTGCCGGTCGGAATCGACCTTCAGCAGTCGCGTTTCATTGATGCATTCATTCTGTATTGCGCGCTGCACGACAGCCCGCAGCTGGCGAACAATGAGTGTGGCAACGCCAGCACGAACTTCCTGACCGTGGTCAAGGAAGGTCGCCGTCCCGGCCTGCAACTGAACCGCAACGACACGACTATCGACCTGAAAGTCTGGGCCAACGAGATGCTGGACACGATCAAGCCGATCTGTGAACTGCTCGATGCCAGTCAGGGCACGGATCAGCACGTCAAATCGCTGGACGTTCAGCGGGCGAAAGTGGCGGACGCCTCTCTGACGCCTTCGGCACAAGTGCTGGCCGCGATGACTGAGAACAAGGAAGGTTTCACCGCCTTCTCGCTGCGCCAGTCACAGGTTCACGCTGAGCATTTCCGCAGCAATCCGCTGAGTGCCGAAGACCAGACCCAGTTCGAAAGCAAGGCGCGCGAGTCCCTGGCTCAGCAAGCGGAGCTGGAACAGACCGAAGAAAAAGTGGATTTCGACACGTTTGTGGGCGCCTATCAGGCGAGCATTCTGGCGATCAGCAACTGATCAGAGTGGGTCGTGTCATCACTGACACGACCCGATCAACCCTGTGGGAGTGAGTACCACGCCCTTCCTACACTGGATTTCGGTCGTTCAGCACCTGAGCAGCTGACCCACCGTCTTCGCGAGCAAGCTCACTCCTACAGGTTTTGCATCCAACGCTGATCACAGGTGCACTACGACCCGCTGTGGGAGCGCTTGCCCGCGAAGGCGGAGTGTCAATCAACCGATCCGTCGCAGCCGAAATGCGTTCGCGGGCAAGCGCGCTCCTACAGGGGGTCGAGTCGATGCCGGTGTTGAAATCCGGCATGACGCCTTAGATCGCCTTTTCGAAAATCTTCGAGTTACGCTGATAGTTGTACAGCGACGCACGTGCGCTCGGCAGGCGATCGACGCTGCTGGCCTCAAAACCGCGCTCCTGAAACCAGTGCGCCGTACGCGTGGTGAGGACGAACAGGGTTTTCAGACCCAAGGCCCGTGCGCGTTCTTCGATGCGCTCAAGCAGTTCGTCACCTCGCCCGCCGTGGCGGTACTCGGGATTCACCGCCAGACACGCCAACTCACCCGTTTCGGAGTCGGCAATCGGATACAGCGCGGCGCAAGCGATGATCAGGCCTTCGCGCTCGACCACGCTGAACTGCTCGATTTCCCGCTCCAGCACTTCCCGCGACCGACGTACCAGGATGCCCTGCTCTTCCAGCGGCGTGATGAGGTCGATGAGCCCACCGACATCGCCGATCGACGCTTCGCGCACCAGCTCGAATTGCTCCTGGGCCACCAGTGTGCCGCCGCCCGCGCGGGTGAACAGCTCGGAGAGCAGCGCGCCGTCTTCGGCATAGCTGACGATATGACTGCGCGCCACACCCCCGCGACAGGCCTGGGCCGCGGCATCCAGCAGTTCCGCCTGGTAGTTGCTGCCCAGGCGCTGAAGGTGCGCAGGGACCTGTTGTGGACGCAGCTCACGGACCAATCGGCCCTGCTCGTCCAGCAAGCCTGACTCGGCGCCAAACAACAGCAGCTTTTCCGCGCCCAGATCAATCGCCGCGCGCGTAGCAACGTCTTCGCAGGCCAGGTTGAAGATTTCGCCGGTGGGCGAATACCCCAGCGGTGACAGCAGCACAATGGAGCGTTCGTCGAGCAGCCGACTGATGCCCTTGCGGTCGATGCGGCGCACTTCACCGGTGTGCTGGAAATCGACGCCTTCAAGGACGCCGATCGGCCGCGCCGTGACGAAGTTGCCACCCGTGACGCGTAGCCGCGAGCCCTGCATCGGCGAGGCGGCCATGTCCATCGACAAACGCGCCTCGATGGCAATTCGCAGGGCGCCGACGGCGTCGATCACGCATTCAAGCGTGGCGAAATCAGTCACGCGCATGTCGTGATGGAAATGCGGCGTCAGGCCACGGGCCTGCAAGCGGCTTTCGATTTGGGGGCGGGAGCCGTAAACCAGCACCAGGCGCACGCCGAGGCTGTGCAGCAGCACGAGGTCGTGGACGATGTTGCCGAAGTTCGGGTGCGCGACGCCGTCGCCTGGAAGCATGACGACGAAGGTGCAATCCCGGTGGGCATTGATGTAGGGAGACGCGTGGCGGAGCCAATTGACGTAATCGGGCATATCCGAAAGGAGCCTGTAGTGGATGGACGAAGGGTGGAAACACTCAAGACGGCATGAGCTTTATCGTCGGAACAGGCATCGCAACACGCGTACTCTCCTTTTCGGTTAATTCTGAAACAGGCCCTGACTCAAGCAGCACGTGGGCGCGCTCAAGGGGTAGCCAGGCAGTAATGTTCGATCAATTGACGTAACAGACGCACTGTAGGCTGCAAACGTGACATTTCAAGATACTCACCGGGCTGGTGCGCACAGGCGATATCACCAGGCCCCATCACGATGGTTTCGCAACCAAGGCGCTGAAGATAAGGCGCTTCGGTGCCAAATGCCACTGCTTCGGCCGTATGACCGGTCAGACGCTCTGCGATTCGCACCAGTTCCGCATCGGCGCTTTCTTCAAACGGGGACACTTCCGAAAACAGCGGTGCGTAATCGATCTGCACCTGATGGAGTTCGGCGAGGGGTTGCAGCTTCTGCCGAATCGCCGCGCGCAGCACTTCAGGGTCCATGCCCGGCAGCGGGCGCAGGTCGAACTCCAGCGAGCATTGCCCGCAGATCCGGTTCGGGTTGTCGCCGCCATGGATGCAGCCGAAGTTCAGGGTCGGTTGCGGCACACTGAACTGCGGATTGCGGTATTGCTCCTGCCACTCTCGGCGCAGGCCTTTGAGTTCACCAATGGCGTCGTACATGGCTTCAAGGGCGCTACGCCCCAGGCTCGGGTCCGAGGAGTGACCGCTGCGGCCGAGAATCTCTATGCGCTCCATCATCACGCCTTTGTGCAGGCGGACCGGCTTGAGGCGAGTCGGCTCGCCAATAACCGCCGCGCGGCCGAGCACACCGCCCGCCGTAGCCAATGCCTTGGCACCAGCCATGGAGCTTTCTTCATCGCAGGTCGCGAGGATGATCAGCGGCTGCTTGAACGGTTGATCGAGCAGGGGCCGCAGCGCTTCGATGGCCAAGGCGAAGAAGCCTTTCATGTCGCAGCTGCCGAGTCCTACCCAATTGCCATCGACTTCGGTCAGCTTCAGCGGATCGGTCTTCCACAGCGCGTCATCGTACGGAACCGTGTCGCTGTGCCCCGCCAGCACCAGCCCGCCGGGGCCGGTGCCATAGGTTGCCAGCAGATTGAACTTGCCCGGGCTCACCTGCTTGATGTCGCAGGCGAAACCCAGATCGCCCAGCCAGCCTGCCAGCAGATCAATGACGGCGCGATTGGACTGGTCGAGCGCCGGCTGCGTACAGCTCACAGATGGCGCGGCGATAAGGGCGGCGAACTGGTCTTTCATGGACGGCAACGGCATAGGCGACTCCGGTGATGGGGTGCGACACGCGAGCCATCATAGGTTGATTGGCCCGCATCAATAAACTGTCACGGTTGATGTCCTGTACACTGCACGGCCCACGCAGCTGTGTCGATTCCGGCTGCGACCCCGTTATCAGCGATAGAGCGTTTGGATTCTCCGGCCATGCAGAAAGAAACCGAAATCAAACTCCGCGTCAGCCGCGAAACCCTCATAGCCCTGCGCGAGCACCCGTTGCTGAAGAAGCGCAACAAGAGCGGCTGGGAGAGGTTGGAGCTGTTCAATCAGTACTTCGACACCCCCGAGCGCGAGCTGGCCCACGCCAAGGTCGCGCTGCGCCTGCGCCGCGACGGCGACGCAATCATTCAGACCCTCAAGACCCGCGGCCAGAGCGTGGCGGGCCTGTCCGAGCGTAACGAATACAACTGGGACGTGCCCAAGGCCAAGCTGGACCTGAAGAAGCTCGACGGCGAATGCTGGCCGGAGCAACTGGCGGATCTGGACAAGAAAACCATCAAGCCGGTGTTCACCACTGATTTCGTCCGCGAGAAAGCGGAAATCGCCTGGGGTCGTGGCAAGACCAAGGTGGTGATCGAAGCGGCGCTGGACCTGGGCAAGGTTGTTGCGGGCAAGCAGCAGGAAGAAATTTGTGAGCTGGAGCTTGAGCTGCGCGAAGGCGACCCTGCCGCGCTGCTGGAGCTGGCCGCAGAGCTGGCCGAGAAGCTGCCGCTGATGCCCTGCGATATCAGCAAGGCTGAACGTGGCTATCGTCTGTTCAACGCCAGCAGCTATTCGATCAAACTGCCGACGCCTGAGCTGCATGGCGAGCTCTCGGTAGACGACGCGTTTAGCGCCATCGCCTGGTTTCTGCTTGGCAGCAGCCAGCGTCTGGCCGAGCAATACCGTTTCAACGGTCACTGGAGTCTGTTGCAGGAATGGGTCGAAGTGCTCGCTGAGCTGCGCGCCCTGGCTGGCAGCCTCGGTCAGGCCGCTCCGCGCGCCACGACCCATGACCTGCGCGCTGCGCTGGACGCTTTACTGGAAGACTGGCGCACGCTGGTACTCGCGGGCCAGGAAGATGGCGACGTACGCGCCGCTGCCCATGAGCAGTTCATCGAAGAGCTGCAGGACACCCGCTGGGGCCTGTTCTCGCTGACCACCTCGCGCTGGTTGATGGCGCGCAGCTGGACGGTCGAGCGCAACAACCGTGGCAATCGTCAGGGCCACGCGATGCTCAGCAGCTGGGTGCCGCGCTTCCTGGGCGATGAAGCCACCGCGCTGAACCTGCCGCGCTACCAGCAGCAGCCGGAAGACCTTGCCGAGCAACTGCCGCGCATCGAACGCATTCAGGTCTGGTTGCATTATGCCCGCCAGGCCCTCGACCTGCCTGAGCTGGATCGCTTGTACGGCGAGTTGAACAAGCTTGAGCAACTGGCGCACCTGGACATCACCGATGAGCTCCTCGATGCCCGTATGCAGCAAACCATCACCGTGCTGCAAAGCCGGGCGTGGAAGACATTATTGAAGTTGTAAGGCGCTGTCAGTAGAACCGGCTGACGCTGTTTTGGTAGGACCGGCTTTAGCCGGGAAGAGGCCAGCCTGAGCACCCTCAATTTCGCAGTGTGCCTACCGACGCCTTCCCGGCTAAAGCCGGTCCTACGAAAGGCACGCGGTGTGTCAGTGGGACCGGCTTTAGCCGGGAATGGGCCAGTGACAGCACCCTCAATTTTGCAGTGTGCCTACCGACGCTTTCCCGGCTGAAGCCGGTCCCACTAAATGCACACGGTGTGTCAGTGGGACCGGCTTCAGCCCGGAATTGGCTCCCTATCTGCCAATCGGCAAGCTCGTCGTCGATTTGATCTCCGACAGCGCGACCGTTGAATTCACTTCCTGAATCCCCGGCACCAGCGAGAGCTTTTCGAAGAAGAATCGCTCGTACGCTTCGATGTCCGGCGTGACGATGCGGAGCAAAAAATCCACCGACCCCATCAGCACGTAACACTCCAGCACTTCGGGAAAGCCGCGGATCGCTTCGGTGAACTCAGTGAAGTTGGACCGACCGTGGGCGTTAAGTTTTACCTCAGCAAAAATCTGCGTATTCAAGCCAATCTTCTTGCGATCCAGCAGTGTCACCTGTCGCCGGATCACGCCCTCCTCCTTGAGCCTCTGGATCCGCCGCCAACAAGGTGATTGCGACAGGCCGACCTGCTCGGCGATCTGCGCGCTGGACAGCGACGCATCCTCCTGCAGGAGCGCCAGAATCTTCCGATCGTAGGCATCCAGCTCTATCTGCATAATCAATTCCTGAAAGGTGGCCGCTGCACATAAACAAGTCTCATACAGCCTAATACAGCGCATCTTCGATCAGAAATTTCTTTTTCAGCGTGTAAAAATTTCTCCCATCAAACGTCATTCCAACGACGAGCCCCAGGAGAGACTCCATGCCGCATTTCGAACCCGCCAGCCCTGCACCTCTTCGCCATGATGCCTGGTCCGTCGGCAACGCTCATTGCCTGTCGCGCTATCAAATCCTTGCCGAGGCAGAAGCTGACATACTCTGCCGACTGCTCAACCTGTTCGCGATGCAGTACCTGATCCCCCAACAGGTCGGCGTGCTGCAGCAGGACGGCATGCTAATGGTGAATGTAGAGGTGGGCGGCTTGACGTGGCACCGCGCTCAGGTCATTGGCGAAAAAATGCGCAACCTTGTCAGCGTTTGCTCGGTCGAACTTGAACCCATGGGCGATTTCCACGTCGTAACCGAGGCCGTCTCACTCGCCGCCAGTTGAGTGCTCCGAAAATATTGGCAACGCTTCGCTACCGACAGGGCGCAACAACTGGCACGCTTGGGACTACTCTTGCTCATCACCGAAGTAAGCCGTCTCGTCCGAAGGAGCCCGCATGTCCGTCCTCGCCTCATCATCTCAGGACCGCTGGCTGGATCTGAACGAAGTATTACGTGACCTCGTCGCGCAGGGATACCTCGATCAGGACAACGCCGAATATGCGCTCACGCTGCGCCGAGCCGCGCAGAATCTCCACGCCCACCCGCTCGAACTCATCGCCACCCAGCAGTTCGATAACCACAAGCGGCCCGGCAAGAAACTCGACCTCGAAACCCTGACCGCCTGGCTGGCTGAGCAATCCGGCCAGCCGTACCTGCGCATCGACCCGCTGAAGATTAACGTCGCCGCCGTAACGCCCTTGATGTCCTACGCCTTCGCCCAGCGCCACAAGATTCTTGCGGTGGACGTCGATCGCGACGCAGTAACCATCGCCAGCGCGCAACCGTACGTGAATGCGTGGGAAGCCGACCTGACCCACGTGCTGAAGATGCCGATCAAGCGCGTCGTCGCCAATCCCGTCGACGTGCAGAAACTGGCCGTCGAGTTTTACCGGCTGGCGAAATCAGTCAGCGGCGCGAGTGCCAGCGACCAGAAAGTCAGCAACATGGGCAACTTTGAACAGTTGCTCAAGCTCGGTGCCAGCGATCAGGAGCCGGACGCCAACGACGCGCATATCGTCAATATCGTCGACTGGCTGTTCCAGTACGCCTACCAGCAGCGGGCGAGCGATATTCACATCGAGCCCCGCCGTGAGGCCGGTACCGTCCGCTTCCGCATCGATGGCGTGCTGCACAACGTTTATCAATTCCCGCCGCAGGTCGCGATGGCCGTCACCAGCCGCTTGAAAAGCCTTGGCCGCATGAACGTGGCCGAGAAGCGCAAGCCCCAGGACGGCCGGGTGAAGACCAAGACGCCGGACGGTGGCGAAGTGGAGCTGCGGTTATCGACGCTGCCCACGGCCTTCGGCGAGAAGATGGTGATGCGTATCTTCGACCCGGAAGTGCTGCTCAAGGACTTCGACCAGCTTGGGTTCTCTGGCGATGACCTGCGCCGCTGGGAGGGTATGACCCGACAGCCCAACGGCATCATTCTGGTGACCGGCCCGACCGGGTCCGGCAAGACCACCACGCTGTACACGACGCTGAAGATGCTGGCGACTTCGGAGGTGAACCTCTGCACCATCGAGGACCCGATCGAGATGGTTGAGCCGGCGTTCAACCAGATGCAGGTGCAGCACAACATCGACCTGACCTTTGCCAGCGGCGTACGCGCGCTGATGCGGCAAGACCCGGACATCATCATGATCGGCGAGATTCGCGACCTGGAAACCGCAGAAATGGCGATTCAGGCGGCGTTGACCGGTCACCTGGTGCTGTCGACGCTGCACACCAACGACGCGCCCAGCGCCATCAGCCGTCTGCTGGAGTTGGGCGTCCCGCATTACCTGCTCAAGGCGACGATCCTCGGCGTGATGGCCCAGCGTCTGGTGCGTACGCTGTGCCCGCACTGCAAGGCGCCGATCGAAATGGATGAGGTTGACTGGCAGACCCTGACGCGGCCATGGCAGGCACCCGTGCCAAGCGGCGCGCACCGGGCGGTGGGTTGCGCGGAGTGCCGCGACACGGGTTATCGCGGGCGTGCGGGGGTGTACGAGATCATGCTGATGTCGGACGCCGTGAAGTCGCTGATTACTGCGGACCTGGACCTGACGGCGTTGCGTCGCCAAGGCTTCAAGGACGGCATGCGCAGCCTGCGCTTGTCCGGCGCGCAAAAGGTCGCGGCGGGCCTGACGACGGTTGAAGAAGTGCTGCGCGTGACACCCCAGAGCGAGCAGCGCTAGCCCCGCCGACTGTAGAGCGCGCTTGCCCGCGAAAGCATCAGATGACTCATCACCGAGTTAACGGGCACACCGCAATCGCTGCAGGAGCCGGCTTGCTGGCGAATGAGGCGTGTCAGTCGATGCATTCGTAGCTGACGTAACGCCTTCGCCAGCAAGCCGGCTCCGGGTTTCGGGGGGGTCAACTTACCTGTGTGTTGGAGGATCTGACGCCTTCGCGGGCAAGCGCGCTCCTACAGGTTTACGCGCCGGCAATCCACGGTCAGACCTTCATAAACGCCCTACTTTCACTGGTCTGGCACCCCGAAATCCAGCACCACTTTCATCGCCTGCTGCTTGTCCCCCGCCAGTTCGAACGCCTGGACCGCTTCCTGAAATGGAATGGTGTGGGAGATCGCCGGCGTCACGTCGATCACCTTGCGATTGAGCAAGTCCACCGCCTGGGCGAATTCGGGGTGGAAGCGAAAGGTCCCGCGCAGGTCGATTTCCTTGCCCACTACCAGATTCAGCGGAATCGCCACATCGCCGCCGAGCCCGACCGTCACCACAATCCCGCGCGGGCGCATGCACGTCAGGCCATCGCGCAAGGCGTGGGCGCTGCCGGAAGCCTCGAACATCACGTCGAAATAACCCTTGTCGGCGGTATAGCGCGCCAGTGCTTCGGGCTCGTCGCGCAGATTGTGGGTTTCGCTGGCGCCCATGCGGCGCGCGCACGCCAAGGCGCTGTCGCTCAGGTCTGCGGCAACAATCTGCAACGCACCCGCCGCACGCAGGCTGCCGATCAACAGGTTGCCAATCGGGCCGCAGCCGGTCACCAGCACTCGCTTGCCGAACACGCCGCCGGCACGCTGGATTGCATGAAGGCCAACCGACAAGGGCTCGGCCAGTGCGCCTTCAGCCAGGCTAGTGGTCGGGGCCAACAGATGCGCCTGGCCAGACTCGATCACCAGATGCTCGCGGAACGCACCCTGAATGTGCGGAAACGGCATCGCGCTGCCGTAAAAACGCATGTTCAGGCAATGGTTGGGCATGCCTTCGTGACAGTATTTGCAGTCTCCGCACGGCCGTGACGGCGATACGGAAATCCTTTGCCCGACGCTGAAAACGCTCTGCGCGTCGCCGACTTCCTCGATGACCGCCGAGATTTCATGGCCGAGAACCATTGGCTCTTTCAGCCGAACGGCACCGAAGCCGCCGTGCTGGTAGTAGTGCAGATCCGAGCCGCAGATACCGCCGCGAGCAACGCGTACGCGCAACTGGCCGGCGGACAGCGGCAACGCTTCGTTGCCGGGCTCGACACGCAGGTCTTTCGCGGCATGGCAGACAATCGCTTGCATGATCGTTCTCCGGATTAGAGCGATGCCGTGATAGCACCGTCGACGTAGAGGATGTGGCCGTTGACGAAGCTGGCCGCGTCCGAGGCCAGAAACACCGCCGCGCCCGCCAGCTCAGACACTTCGCCCCAGCGACGGCTCGGCGTGCGCTGCACAAGCCAGTCGCTGAATTCGGCGTTGGCCACCAGCGCAGCGTTCAGCTCGGTTTTGAAGTAGCCCGGGCCGATGCCGTTGACGTTGAGGCCGAACGGGCCCCAGTCGATCGCCATGCCCTTGGTCAACATCTTCAGCGCGCCCTTGCTTGCCGTATACGGCGCGATACCCGGGCGGCCCAGCTCGCTCTGCACCGAACAGATGTTGATGATGCGCCCACGTCCACGCGGGATCATGCAACGCGCGACCGCCTGGCCGACGAAGAACGCGCTGTCCAGGTTAGTGCGCATCAGCTCGTGCCAGTCCGCCTCGGCGAACTCCGCCAGCGGACCACGGCGTTGTATGCCCGCGTTGTTGACCAGGATTTCCAGCGGTCCGACGCGCTCTTCGATGTCCTGAACCGCAGCGGCGACCGCCGTGCTGTCCGTCACGTCGAAACGCTGTGTGTGAACCGCATGCCCCTCGGCCGCAAGGGCCTGGGCAGCCGATTGCAGCGTATCGGCATTACGGCCGTTGAGCACGACCGTCGCGCCCGCTTCGGCCAAGCCCCGGGCGATTGCCAGGCCAATGCCTGCGCTGGATCCGGTGATCAGCGCCACCCTGCCGTCGAGACGAAAACTTTCCAGAACAGCCATGACGCCCTCCTATTGTTTTTTGCGGCTTGAGCCTTGGTTGGCTGCGTCAGCTGTTCTTCCCGCCAATACAAAAGGTTCGCCGCGCAGATTGCAGTCACCTTACTCTGCCCGATCGACTTCCCACCGTCATCAATGGTGACGCCATGAACGTTGATGAACTCCCGAACCGGGAGATTTTGTAAGGCGGAACGCCATGACGCACTGCGAGTGGGGAACTAGAGCGGGGGATGGCGTATCAAATCGTTTCAGAACAAACAAACATCGGAGTACCTCTCATGCGTCTCAAACTTGCTGTAGCCACGTTAGCCTTGCTTTCCCTGCCGGTCGGTTCAGCAATGGCCGACGGTTTTCTGCGGGATGTGCTTTCGTCTGGCGCCACAACCGGTTCCACCTATCTCACCTTTCGTCACCACAAGCTGATCGTTGCTGCACAAGACGACGCTGGCAGCTTCGTCGCCAGCAACGGCGAAATCCGTGGCCCATACCTGGAAGCAGCCATGGATCAGGTGCGCAAAGACAATCCGGCCATCAAGGCATCGGACATGGACCTGGCAAACGCCATCCTGGCGAAGAATCTGGTTGCCGAGCAATAAGTCAGAACCGTCGAAATGGGTGGGCGGCATAACGCCAATCTCGCTCCCAATAAAAAGCCGCTCACTTGAGCGGCTTTTTTGTGGCCGACGGGCTTATTCGCCGATCAGCGCTTTGTAGCCGGCTGCGTCGAGCAGCTTGCCCAGGTCTGCGGCATTGGCCGGCTTGACCTTGAAGATCCATGAGTCGTATGGCGCCTCGTTCAATGCCTCTGGCCCATCGGCCAGCGCCTCGTTGACTTCGACGACTTCGCCCGCCACTGGCGAGTAGATGTCAGACGCAGCTTTCACCGACTCAACGACACCTGCCTGATCACCTGCGGCCGCGAACACTTTACCCACCTCAGGCAGCTCGACGAACACCACGTCACCCAGCGCTTCCTGCGCATGATCGGAAATACCGACAACGATCAGATCACCCTCTTGCCTGGCCCATTCGTGGCTCTCGGCAAAACGCAGTTCGGCGGGAATAGTGCTCATGTTCTTATCCTCTCTACTTCATCAGGTCAGCGGAAAAACCCGCCAGGGATGGCTTTCAAATCAGGGTTATATCAGGGCCTTGCCGTGACGCACGAATGCGGGTCGAACCACTCGGACCGGGTACCACTTGCCCCGGATTTCCACCTCGGCACGGTCCGCGGTGGCCATCGGCACTCGCGCCAGCGCGATCGACTTGCTTAGCGTAGGAGAGAAACTACCACTGGTGATCTCTCCTTCGCCAACTTCCGCTATTCGAACGACCTGATGGGCGCGCAAAACGCCACGCTCTTCAAGGACCAGCCCTACAAGCTTCGAGGTAATCCCTCGCACGCGCTCTGCTTCGAGTGCAGCGCGGCCGATGAACGTGCGGTCTTCAGGCATCCACGCGACCGTCCAGGCCATATTGGAGGTCAGCGGAGAAACCTGCTCGTCGATTTCCTGACCGTACAGATTCATGCCCGCTTCCAGGCGCAGCGTATCGCGGGCGCCCAATCCAATTGGTGAAATGCCGGCGCCTACCATGTCATTAAAAAAGGCACAGGCCTCGGTGGCTGGCAAGATGATTTCCAGGCCGTCTTCACCGGTATAGCCCGTGCGGGCAATGAACCACTCGCCCTCTTGCTGACCTTCGAAGGGTCTGAGGGTGTGGATAAGCGCGGTGCGTTCCTGATTGACCAGCTCGCCGATCTTCTGCCGGGCGTTAGGGCCCTGAATGGCGAGCATGGCCAGCTCCGAGCGGTGCTTGATGCGCACGTCGTAGCCGGCCAGGTTGGCGTTCATCCAGGCAAGGTCCTTGTCGCCGGTCGCTGCGTTGACCACCAGTCGATAACCTTCGTCGGTCTGGTAAACGATCATGTCGTCGACGATGCCGCCATGGGTGTCGAGCATCGCGCTGTAAAGCGCCTGCCCGGTCTGTTGCAACCTACCGACGTCGTTGGCCAGCAGATGCTGCAGCCAGGGCTTGGCCTGACTGCCGGATACGTCGAGCACATGCATGTGCGACACGTCGAAAATTCCGCAGTCCCGGCGCACCTGATGGTGCTCCTCGACCTGGGAGCCGTAGTGCAAGGGCATGTCCCAACCACCAAAATCGACCAGCTTCGCGCCAAGCGCGAGGTGCAGGTCAAAGAGGGGCGTACGCTGTCCCATGGGTTTCTCCTTCCGGGCGTGGCGAAGACACAGTCACTGGCAATCCCGCAAATCCCCCGTGAATTGGGGTCTGAAACCTTTGCTAATTTGTGGAATTGTCTGACAGACCGAGTCGATTGCGGCGCATTGTAGCCGCAAGGTTAGGACCCCGCACCTAACCAATCGGCTTGGCCGAACGTCTGATCAAACCGATGACCGGAAGCAGCCCCACCAGCACCAACGTCAGCGCAGGCAAAGCCGCACGCGCCCACTCACCTTCGCTGGTCATTTCGAAGATGCGCACGGCCAGCGTGTCCCAGCCAAACGGGCGCATGAGCAGCGTGGCGGGCATTTCCTTGAGCACATCGACGAAGACCAGCAACGCAGCGCTCAATGTACCGGGTATGAGCAGCGGCAGATAAATCCTGAAAAACAATCGTGGTCCACTGACCCCCAGACTGCGGGCGGCTTCAGGCAATGAAGGGCGAATGCGCGACAGGCTGTTCTCGAGCGGCCCGTAAGCGACCGCGATGAAGCGCACCAGGTACGCAAGCACGAGCGCCCCCAGGCTGCCCAGCAGCAAAGGCCTGCCAGCGCCGCCCAGCCAGCTGGATAACGGCACGACCAGCTCCCGGTCCAGATAACTGAACGCCAACATGATCGACACCGCCAGCACGGAGCCGGGCAGCGCATAGCCAATATTGGCCAAGCTGACGCCTGAGCGAATGGCGCGTGTGGGGGCGAGACGCCGGGCAAACACGAGGATCATCGCGACGCACACCGTGACCAGCGCAGCGATGCCGCCCAGATAAAGCGTGTGCAGAATCAACCCGGCGTAGCGCTCGTCGAGGTCGAAGCGCCCGCGTTGCCAGACCCAGACAATCAACTGCAACAGCGGCACCACAAACGCGCAGGCGAACACCAGTCCACACCACGTGCTGGCGGCGGCAGCTTTTAATCCGTGCAGGTGATACAGCGCCTTGACCCTCGGGCGCTCGTTGCTTGGCCGGCTCGCCCCCCGCGCGCGATGCTCGCCGTACAGCAGGACCATGACGGCCAGCAGGAGCAGGCTCGCCAGTTGCGCGGCGCTCGACAAGCTGAAGAAGCCGTACCAGGTTTTGTAAATTGCGGTGGTGAAGGTGTCGAAGTTGAACACCGACACCGCGCCGAAATCCGCCAGGGTTTCCATCAACGCCAAGGCGACACCGGCACCGATCGCCGGCCTCGCCATGGGCAGTGCCACGCGCCAGAACGCTTGCCACGGCGACTGCCCCAAAATGCGGGCGGCCTCCATCAGCCCTTTGCCCTGGGCCAGAAATGCCGTACGCGCCAACAGGTACACGTAGGGATAAAACACCAGCACCAAGACGATGATGACGCCGCCGGTCGAACGCACCCGAGGCAGACGCAGGCCGGAACCGAACCACTCGCGCAACAGCGTCTGCACCGGCCCGGCAAAATCCAGCAAACCCACAAACACGAACGCGAGCACATACGCCGGGATGGCGAACGGCAGCATCAGCGCCCAGTCCAGCCAACGCCGCCCCGGAAACTCACACAGCGCCGTCAGCCACGCCAGACTCACGCCCAGCAGCGTAACGCCCAGCCCTACGCCAATCACCAGGGTGAGGGTGTTGCCCAGCAACCGTGGCATCTGGGTTTCCCAAAGGTGCGACCAGATCTGCTGATCAATGGTCTGCCAGGAGAAAAGCAGCACGCTTAACGGCAGCAACACCAGCGCGGCAATGCTGAACACCAGGGGGTACCAGCGATGCTGGGGGGAGTGGGCCAAGGAGAATACTCATAGAGTGAGAGATCGGCTGTAGGCGCGTGCCCCGCGATGACATTGTGTCGGACACCTTTCAGGTCACAGACACATACCCTTCGCGGGCAAGCGCGCTCCTACAGACGGGTGCTGCCTGGATGCGGTCAGTTCCAGCCCGCACGGTCCATCATGCGAATCGCCTCGGCCTGCCGCCGACCCGCCACTTCAACCGGGATCGTGTCGGCCTTGAACGCACCCCAGCTCGCCACTTCTTCAGACGGTGCGACTTTCGGGTTGGCCGGGAATTCCTGGTTGGTGCCGGCGAATATCGCCTGGGCTTCGGGGCCCGTCATCCATTCCACCAGTGCTTTGGCGGCGTCTGGGTGGGGCGCGTACTGGGTCAGACCAATCCCGGAAAGGTTGACGTGCACGCCACGATCCGACTGATTGGGCCAGAACAGGCGCACAGCAAGGTCCGGATTATCCTTGTGCAAACGACCGTAGTAGTAGGTGTTGACGATGCCGACGTCGCATTGGCCGGCATTGATGGCTTCCAGCACTGCGATGTCATCGGAAAACACGTCGGTCGACAGGTTGTTCACCCAGCCCTTGAGGATCTTCTCCGATGCGTCGGCGCCGTGGGTTTCGATCAGCGTGGCGGTCAGCGACTGGTTGTAGACCTTCTTGGCGGTACGCAGGCACAGACGCCCTTCCCACTGTTTGTCAGCCAGCGCTTCGTAGGTGGTGAGTTCTTCAGGTTTGACGCGATCGGTGGAGTAGGCAATGGTCCGCGCGCGCAGGCTCAGACCTGTCCAGCTGTGGGTGGAAGAACGGTATTGCGACGGAATGTTTGCGTCGATGACCGGCGAAGTGAACGGCTGCAGGATGCCCATCTGCTCAGCTTGCCAAAGGTTGCCTGCGTCGACGGTGAGCAGCAGGTCAGCCGTTGCGTTCTGGCCCTCGGCCTTGATGCGCTGCATCAGCGGCGCTTCCTTGTCGGTGATGAACTTGACCTTCACGCCGGTTTTGGCGGTATAGGCATCGAACACCGGTTTGATCAGCTCATCGATTCGGGAGGAATACACCACCACTTCATCTGCGGCCTGGGCGGTGCTGCCGAGCACGGTTAATGCCAGGGCAGCCAAAAGACGCTTGCTCGCCTGCATGCAGGTTCTCCTGATTCGAGAGAGGGGAAAAACGAGGCGAAATGGTAGTGAATCGCATCTGCCATCTCAACCGAAGTCAGGATTGAGCCGTTACCGGATGTTGCGGAGTACCAGCGGTGCCACACCCAGACTCACTGGATACGCGCGCATTTCAGTGGGACCGGCTTCAGCCGGGAAGAGGCCAGCATGAACGCCATCAGATTTCCGGCGTAACGAAAGGCGCTTTCCCGGCTAAAGCCGGTCCCACGGTAAAGCGCGGGCAAGTGCTGTGCCGTCAGAGCTTTGCAAGGGCTGGCAAATCCCCGGTCAGGCCCAAGGCCTGGCGTACGAACAACGCTTTGGCTTCTGCCGAATGATCGACCATCTTCAGCCCGGCGTTACGCAACAGGCGAACCGGCAGCGCGTCGGACTGGAACAGTCGTTCGAAACCTTCCATCGCCGCCATCAACGTCAGGTTATGCGGCATGCGCCGACGCTCGTAACGGCTCAACACACGCTCATCGGCCAGACGTTCGCCGCGCTCGAACGCACTACGCAGCACTTCGGCCAGCACCGCTGCGTCCAGAAAGCCCAGGTTGACGCCCTGCCCCGCCAACGGATGGATGGTGTGCGCGGCATCGCCGATCAGCGCGAGGCCGGGCGCCACATAGCGCTTGGCATGGCGTTGACGCAGCGGTACGCAAAGCCGCGAATCGGCAGAAATCACCTGCCCGAGGCAGCCTTCGAACGCGTTCTCCAGCTCGCGGCAGAAGGGTTCGTCGTCAAGCTTCATCAAGCGCTCGGAATGCTCCGGCGTCACCGACCAGACGATGGAACACCAATGCTCACCCTCTCGGTCGAGGGGCAAAAAAGCCAGCGGGCCGTCGTCAGTGAAACGCTGCCATGCAGTTTTGCGATGGGAGTCCGCCGTACGCACGCTCGTCACGATAGCGTGATGCAGGTAGTCCCACTCCCGCGTCGCGGTGCCCGTCATGCGCCGCACGGTCGAGTTGGCGCCATCGGCCGCGACCACCAGCGGCGCGCGCAACGTACGGCCGTCGGAGAGCGTCAGAAGCCAGTCATCGCCGGAGTGACGCATCTGCTCCAGACGCACGTCTGCCAACAAGCCAATGCCGCTGTCATGCAGACGTTCGACCAATGCATCCTGCACCACGCGGTTTTCAACGATGTGCCCAAGCACTTCGGCGTGAACACTGGAAGCTGAAAAATGCACCTTGCCCGTGCCGCTGCCGTCCCACACGTGCATGTCGCTGTAGGGGCTGACGCGCCGCGCAACGATGCCCTCCCAAACGCCAAGCCGCTCGAGAATGCGCTGACTCGCGATGGACAGCGCACTGACCCGAGCCTCGAATGGCGCGTCGGCCACGAACGGTTTGACCGTCAGGGGACCGCCATCCACCACAAGGATGTTCAGCCCACTGTCTCGCAGCGCCAGCGCGAGCGCACTCCCCACCATCCCGGCCCCGACAATCAGCAGATCTGCGCGCGTTTCCATGCTTTAAATCGTTCTCGGTTGTGGCAAAGGCCACGAATGAATGGAGTGTTCAGACATCGCTTCGTGTTCCCAGGCCCATGGCCTGACGGGCGAACCAGTTCTTGGCCGAAGGCAACAGATCCAGGCCCAGGAGCCCTAGATTACGGCCCGCAGTTACAAGTGACTGCTGACTGCTGAACAGCCGGGTGACTTGATCGGAAAAGCCGACGGTCAGTTTTTGATCAACCCGCTGGCGCTCGCGATAGGCCTGCAACGTCGACAGCTCGCCGAGCGATGCATCACTGGCCAGCAGCGCCTCGGCCAGGGAGGCAGCATCACGCAGGGACAGGTTGAAGCCCTGTCCCGCAATGGGATGCAGACTGTGGGCGGCATTCCCGAGCACCACCAGATGAGAGCGGATCTGCTCTTCGGCTTCGATCAGCGCCAGCGGATAGCTATGGCGCGCACCCACTTGCTTCAACGCGCCCAGCCGGTAGCCGAAGACGCCCTGCAGTTCTTCCAGGAAGCTTCGGTCGTCCAGCGCCATCAGCCGTTGAACGTCATCGCCGGTGCGCGTCCACACCAATGCGCAACGGTTATCCGGAAGTGGCAGCAACGCCATCGGGCCATTTTCGGTAAACCGCTCGAAGGCCTCACCCCCGTGTGCGTCTCCCGGCGTGATGTTGGCGATCAGCGCGCTCTGATCATACGGCGTGTGTCGCACGGCAATGCCCAACTGCTCGCGCAGGCTGGAACGGCCACCATCGGCCAGTACCGCCAGGTCGCAGGTGAGCTGAGTTTCGTCATTGAGGGTCAGTTGGTAGCCGTCGGGCAGCGCCTGCATGTGCGTGACCTCGGCCGGCACCCGCCAACTGATCACGTCCTTGTCCAGCGCCTGCCACAGGCATTGGCCCAGCCAGGCATTTTCAACCACATAGCCCAGGGCCGGAACGCCTTCCTCCATCGAAGACAGGTGCGCTGCGCCAAACCGGCCTTTGTCGGAAACGTGAATCTTGAGAATCGGCTCGGCGCGGCGGCTGATCTGCTGCCACAGGCCCAGGCGTTCGTAAATCTGCCGCGCGCCGAACGACAGCGCTGATGAGCGAGCGTCGTAGCTGGGCTGGTAGGTGTCACCGGGTGCAAACGGCTCAATCAGCACAATTTTCCAGCCGCGCGCTTTCGCACCGGCTTGCAAGGCGAGCGCCAGGCTTGCGCCGACCAGTCCGCCACCGACGATGGCCAGATTAAAGCGGCTCATGCGGCTTGGGTTCGTGCGGCGGCCATCAAGGCCTCGATATCGGCAACGGTCTTTGGCACATCGCCCGTCAGGATTTCACAGCCTTTTTTGGTCACCACGACGTCATCCTCGATTCGAACGCCAATCCCGCGCCATTTTTTGGCGACGGTCTGATTGTCAGGGGACACATAAATACCGGGCTCGACCGTCAGCGCCATCCCGGCCTCCAGCACGCGCCATTCGCCGCCGACCTTGTATTCGCCGACGTCGTGCACGTCCATGCCCAGCCAGTGCCCGGCGCGGTGCATGTAAAAAGCTTTGTACGCTTCAGCGGCAATCAGTTCATCCACCGCGCCTCGCAGCAGCCCAAGTTCAACCAGGCCTTCGGTGATGACCCGAACCGTCGCCTCGTGGGCCTGATTCCAGTGATTGCCGGGTTTGATCGCCGCAAACGCCGCTTCCTGGGATTTGAGCACCACCTCGTAAATCGCTTTTTGTTCAGCGGAGAATTTGCCGCTTACCGGGAAGGTACGTGTGATGTCACTGGCGTAACAGTCGATCTCGCAACCGGCATCGATCAGAACCAGGTCGCCGTCTTTGAGCGGCGCGTCGTTTTCCTGGTAATGCAGGATGCAGGCATTGCGCCCCGACGCAACGATGGAACCATAGGCCGGCATCTTCGCGCCGCCTTTGCGGAATTCGTAATCCAGCTCCGCCTCAAGGCTGAACTCGTACAGCCCCGCGCGACTGGCCTGCATCGCCCGCACGTGGGCACGGGCCGATATCTGCGCAGCCTCGCGCATGACCTTCACTTCAGCCGCGGATTTATACAGGCGCATGTCGTGCAGCAGGTGATCCAGGGCCACGAACTCTTTCGGCGGCTGCGCACCCAGATGCGCCTTGGAGCGGATGACGTTGATCCACTCCATCACATGGCGGTCGAATTCGGGATTGCTGCCCATGGACGAATACACCCGATCGCGCCCCTCGATGAGGCCGGGCAGGATGTCGTCGATGTCGGTGATCGGGAAGGCATCGTCGGCGCCGTACTCGCGCATCGCGCCGTCCTGACCTGCGCGCAGGCCGTCCCACAGCTCGCGCTCGGGGTTGCGCTCGCGACAGAACAGGACGTACTCACCGTACTCGCGGCCGGGGATCAGCACGATCACCGCTTCAGGTTCGGGGAAACCGCTCAGGTATTGAAAGTCGCTGTCCTGGCGGTACACATGCTCAACGTCCCGATTTCGAATCGCCACAGCCGCCGCGGGCAGAATGGCGATACTGTTGGGCTCCATCTGCTCCATCAACGCTTTGCGGCGGCGGGCATATTCGGCTTTCGGGATATGAATCATCGGCAAGTGCGGTTCTCCGGGAGGTGCGCTTCGGCCACCGCCGCGCAAAGGCGGCGTAGCCGAAGCAGCAATGAGGCGCGGTCAGTGCAAAGACGGTTTGGCTTCGTCTTCAGCGTCGGTTTTCTGGTTGAACTCGGTGAACAGCAGCAACGGCGCAACACGCAGGTACTCCATGACTTCCATGTAGTCGCTCTCGCCGTCTTCGGACTCGTCCAGCGCATCATGAACCTGAGCGATGGCGGCCAAGTCTTGCAGCACGTCTCTGGCATCATCACTCAGTGACTGACCACCAACGCGGGCGAAGCCGCTGAGGAAACCCTGGCACCACTGGGCCATGGCGGCGGTGCGGGCAGCGAGAGGCTCATCATCGCCGGGCAAAAGCAACACGACGGTCATGTCGTCGCCGGTCAGTTCGCTTTTGACCATTGCCTGCAGGCCGATCAGGGCCTGGCGCACTTTGTCGTCAGGCTCTGTTTCCAGCAGCAGGTGAGCGTCGGCCAGCCACTCTTCCGCATCGAAGCCTGCGCCGGCGCAACTGCGGCCAAGCAAGAGGCCGTGCAATTCGGCAGGAGATACATGATGACCACTGCTGGTGAGCAGGGTGGCGAAGCCGTTGTACGGGGAATTCTGAATAGGCATGGGCAACTAGGCGCCAAGCGGCGCAATGTCTAGAATGAAGGCCTTGTATCGTAGCACCGGCAGACGCGCCCAAGCTATCAGGCGATGTCCGGGGCGAATCCAGACGCCAGCGCCTGCACCACTCATCTGAAAGTAATCAGTGGAAAACAATGGAAGACAACGACCTGCAAGCGCTGATGGCCCGACTGGAGTTATTGATCAATCGTGTCGAGCAACTAAAAAGTCAAAACGGACTCCTATTAGCTCAGGAAAAATCCTGGCGCGAGGAACGCGCTCAACTCATTGAAAAAAACGAAATCGCCCGGCAAAAGGTCGAGTCCATGATTTCGCGCCTCAAGGCCCTGGAGCAAGACTCATGAGTAATGGCAACAGCATCACCGTGCAAATCCTCGACAAAGAATATTCGATCATCTGCCCGCAAGAGGAGCGCACCAATCTGGTCAGCGCCGCGCGTTATCTAGACGGCAAAATGCGCGAGATCCGCAGCAGCGGCAAAGTCATCGGCGCCGACCGTATTGCGGTGATGGCCGCACTGAATATTACCCATGACCTTCTGCACAAACAGGAACTGCCACCGGCAAAGGCTCAGGCCAATGGTGCCAACAGTGAGCAGGTTCGCGATTTACTGGACCGCGTAGACTTGGTCCTTGCCACGGATTCGGATAAAGCACAAGGCTGATTGTTCGGACATGATTCGGTATACTTGCGACCGCTCCCTGGAGTGCTTGCCAGTCGGTCATGTCCCTGAGCCGATACGCACAACCACGGGGGTTGCACGTTGGGGTTGGTGTGCATGTCCGCTCGACGGAAAGCCTTAAAACCTCCTGCAATCTCCACCTTGAACTTTCGGGTTCAAGGGCTACACCGACAGCGGTTCGTCGGGGAGTCTCGAACCTTCTACCCATCGCCAGGCGCCCCGTCTGGCGGTGGGCATCGTGAATCTGCCTGATTCCACGACATCACTTCTCAAAGCCTCACGGACCCGCCAGCATGACCTCATCCGGCGCCGCTCCCCTCCCAGATTCTTCAAGTCTCTCCCGGCCTCAGTTACGTCGACTGCTTCGCCATAATCGTCGCGCGCTCAGCCCGGCAGAACAGCGACAGGCGGCACAGGGCTTGTACCGTCAACTTGCGCAAAACCCACTCTTTCGCCGCGCCCGGCACGTTTCTCTCTACCTTCCGATGGACGGTGAAATCGACCCGCGCCTGCTGCTTCGTGCCGCTCAAAAACGCGGCAAGACCACCTACCTGCCGGTGCTCAGTGCCTGGCCGCGAACGAAAATGGTGTTTCAGCGTGTGCGCCCCGGGGAGAACTTCAAGCCGAACCGGTTCCGTATCCCGGAGCCACGTATCAATGCCAGGCGACAGCGCAAGATCTGGACGCTGGACCTGGTGCTGATGCCTCTGGTGGGATTCGATCCGGAAGGCGGACGTCTTGGCATGGGTGGCGGCTTTTACGACCGCAGCCTGGCTTATCTCGCGCGTCGTAAAACCTGGCGCAAGCCGGTGCTGCTGGGACTGGCCCACGAGTGTCAGAAGGTAGGGAAGCTGGCGGTCGCCAGTTGGGATGTTCCGTTGGCAGGAACGGTGACGGATAAGCGTTGGTATATGGCGGAATGAATCGTCAGCGATGCGCGCTTCTGCAAGAAAAGCGCGCTGCGAAAACGCGGTTTAGCGGCGGAGCTGTGGCTGTTGTTGCTGAGTGATTTCGACCGGCGCATCTGCCTTGGCGGCCCACAAACTTTGCGCGTAACCGGTGGTGACGATGCCCAAGCCGAACAAAATTGCCAAAACCCACAGTACATCCGGCTTGCGTCGCATTGATCGTCCCCTTTGTAACGAATCAGAATCTGAAATCGATAGCGTTTAAACAAGGCTGCCAGATAGTGCAGCCCTTAAAATGCCGGCATTCTGCGGCAACGTGACGCAACACGCAAATACTGACGCCAGCCGACTGTCGGTTTGTAATCAAAGCGTAGGACAACTTTCCCAAGACCTGTTCAGGAACCTTAGAAATGGCTTATTGGCTGATGAAATCCGAGCCCGACGAGCTCTCGATCAGCGGGCTTGAAAAGCTCGGGCAGACACGCTGGGACGGTGTCCGTAACTACCAGGCCCGCAACTTTCTGCGAGCGATGGCCGTGGGCGATCAGTTCTTTTTCTACCATTCCAGCTGCCCGGAGCCGGGAATCGCCGGCATCGGAGAAATCGTCAAGGCCGCGTATCCGGATCCCACCGCGCTGGACGAAAAAAGCCACTATTTCGACGCCAAAGCCACCGAGGAGAAAAACCCCTGGAGCGCTCTTGATGTGGCATTCGTCGAAGCGTTTTCAAACGTGCTCGGGCTGGGTTATCTGAAGCAACAAGCCGCGCTGGAGCAGATGCCTCTGGTGCAGAAAGGCAGCCGCTTGTCTGTGATGCTGGTGACGGACGAACAATGGGCTGCCGTACTGGGCTTGCGCTGAGTTCAGAATGCCGCGTGTTACTGGGCGATAAAGTTGTTGAACAGCAGATCATCAACCACGGGCTTGCCGGTTTCCTGGGTCAGCACTTGCTGGGTCTGCTTCAGTGCTTCCTGACGCAGTTTTTCCTTGGCATCGACGTTGCCCATGCTGTCGACCGTTTGCTGAGTGAACAGCGCCACCAGCTGATTGCGAATCAGCGGCTCGTTCTGCTTCACCAGTTTCTGCGCTTCGGCGCCAGTCACGCGCAAGGCGACGTCGGCTTTATAGACGTGCAGTTTCGGGCTGCCATCCAGTGAGTAGTTGCCTACGAAGGGTGGCGTCAACGCCACGTAGGAAACCTTGTTTGGATCTTCTTTCTCGCCGCCCTCTTCGGCCAGCGCCGCAACAGGCATCGACAATGCCATCAACATAACAATCCACGCTTTCACAGTCCGCTCCTCAATCCGCTTCGCCGCATAGCTTACTTCAGCTTATGCATACCTATCAGGCCGGGCCATGCTCATTGACCCCACAACCTCGCTACCTGTACTTATCGGCCATCCCCGAAAAAGGAATAGCCCTCGATGAAAGCCGTGCTTTGTAAAGCCTTCGGTCCCGCTGCAGATCTGGTGCTGGAGGACATCCCCAGCCCGGAGCCGAAGAAGAACGA
This sequence comes from Pseudomonas sp. HP_01, assembly GCF_055284355.1. Taxonomy (NCBI): domain Bacteria; kingdom Pseudomonadati; phylum Pseudomonadota; class Gammaproteobacteria; order Pseudomonadales; family Pseudomonadaceae; genus Pseudomonas; species Pseudomonas sp. HP_01. The sequence continues at coordinate 132,113 of NZ_JBTOPV010000089.1, forward strand.
GATTCTTCTGAACGTGCACGCTGCCGGGGTCAACTTCCCGGACACGCTGATCATCGAAGGCAAATACCAGTTCAAGCCGCCTTTTCCGTTCTCGCCCGGAGGTGAAGCGTCGGGCGTTGTGACGGCTGTCGGCGAAAAGGTCAGCCATGTTCGAGTCGGTGACCGGGTAATGGCGCTGACCGGCTGGGGCAGCTTCGCTGAACAGATTGCCGTGGCCGGTTACAACGTCCTGCCCATTCCGGAGGCAATGGACTTTACCACTGCCGCCGCCTTCAGCATGACCTACGGCACGTCCATGCACGCCCTCAAACAGCGGGCCAATCTGCAGGCCGGCGAAACCCTTCTCGTCCTCGGCGCCTCCGGGGGCGTGGGCCTCGCCGCCGTTGAGATCGGTAAAGCCATGGGCGCTCGCGTGATTGCCGCCGCCAGCAGCGCAGAAAAGCTGGAGGTCGCCAAAACCGCAGGCGCCGACGAGTTGATCAACTACAGCGAAAGCAATCTGAAGGATGAAATCAAACGCCTCACTAACGGTAACGGCGTCGATGTGATCTATGACCCGGTGGGCGGCGACCTTTTTGATCAGGCTGTTCGCGGCCTCGCCTGGAACGGTCGACTGCTGGTGGTCGGCTTCGCCAGTGGTCGTATCCCCGAACTGCCAGTCAATCTCGCACTGTTGAAAGGTGCCTCGGTTGTAGGTGTGTTCTGGGGCTCATTTGCCCAACGCCAGCCCCAAGACAACGCGGCGAATTTCCAGCAACTGTTCGCCTGGTTCAGCGAGGGCAAGCTGAAGCCGTTGGTGTCGAAGGTTTACCCGCTGGAGCAGGCGGGGGAAGCCATTGAATCGTTGGCGCAGAGAAAAGCGGTTGGCAAAGTCGTGGTGAGCGTCAGGTAACGTGCATCGCGACCGACCCCGCTCTGAAGAAACGCAGCTCACTTCGCGGAGTTCTCTGCACGCACTTACAGCATCATCCTGACTTGATCAGGCAACACGTCCTTGTAACGCAGTTCCGGATTCGCCCGGCATCGCTGAATCACCTCCGGAACTGCATCTGCCAGCGCATCCCCCAGCGCGAACCTTTGCTCGTCGGGCAGCCTTCTGTAAGTCGCCACCCTCGCGAGTACGCTGTAGGTGTGCCGGAACACGCTCATCTCCACCTGTTCAAGATCAGACGAGTTCTGCTGGAAGTCGTCGAAGCGATTGTTGAATTTCGCGCAGGACAGGTGGCGCAGACTCCGATGCAGCCAAGGCACGTGAGCATTTCCTTCACGCGGGTGGACGAAGTAATGCTCCTGACGCAGCGAAATGACTGCCGGACGCTGCTCACTGACGACCCAGGGTTTAACGCGCCACGTCGGCACCACGTTTACGACGGAGAGGGAAAACAGAGCATGCGAGCTGTCCAGCACCTCAGGCGCGGAAACCCTTCCGTCCTGGTGCGCCTTCAGGTCGTAGACGACCCAGCCGGATACGCCCGATTTCAGCAGCGAATACGGCCAGGCGGGCGCCCTGCGATAGTCATACTCCACATCGCTCTCTTCCGCGCTTGCCTCGATACAAATCGCACACATCACGCATAAAACCCATCTGCTCATCACTGCTGTCACCTGCACACTTTTCCCATGTGCCTCCTGCGTGGGTGCAGAAAGCTGGCGCGCATTTTGTGCACTGGCCCGCGGCGGCAATAGCTCATGACTTCCCAGAGCTGCGTAGGACCGCTCCCAAAATCAACACGTCGCTAAACAACCCGCGACGGCACTTGATGTGTTCCGTATATTTCACGGCCGATACATACCGAACACGAGTCATTCGGTATCGACTCCCATACGAACTGCGGACCCAGTATTGATGACCGTCACTCTGATTTTGATTACGCTGTACGCGTTGTCGATCGCGATATTTTGCCTTGCCACCCGGCGCCTGCCGATCCTCTCCCAAGACGCCCTCCACCGCATTTCGTCGCTGGACGGACTGCGCGGCGTGCTCGCCACCGCAGTCATCGTTCATCACTTCATCGTCAGTTATTACTGGCACGTCAACGGGGTCTGGGAAACCACGGACAGCCGCGTGCTGAACAACATGGGCACGGTACCGGTGTCGCTGTTTTTCATGATCACGGGTTACCTGTTTACCGCGAAGATCTACCGAAGCGAGCCGAAATGGCGGCTGATCCTGTCGTCACGGTTACGGCGGATCTTCCCGATGTACCTCTTCAGCGTCGCGCTGATTACGGCCATCGCGCTGTATCAATCCGCTGACATCAGCGCACCGATCATGGACACCATCAAGTCGCTCGGTCGATGGCTGATTTTAATCGGCAGCCCCATCAACGGTTTTCCGGATACCGTGCGTATCAACGCCTCGGTGCAGTGGACGCTGCTCTATGAAGCGGTCTTCTACCTGTCGCTGCCGGTGCTGTATTGCCTGCTTCGGCGCAAGCTCCCCGGCATGGCCGTCCTGGTCGGGCTGATTGCGCTAGCGTGCCTGTGGGGCGAGTACCACCATCACTTTCACAACCGATTCATCAAACTGTTCGCTGTCGGCATCGCGGTGGCGGTTTTTGAAGACCGGATGCGCCAGTGGAAAATCGACTTCACGGGCGTGCGCTGCACGTTGGTTGCAGTTGCGATACTGCTGATCTGCATGAAGCTCAAATCCTACTCGACGCTGCAGATGCTGATCCTCGGCATTCCGTTTGCGCTGTTTGTGCTCGGCAACAGCTTGCACGGGGTACTGGAGATTCGAGGGTTGAAGATTCTGGGCGAGGCCAGCTTCAGCATCTACCTGCTGCACGGCATCGTCATATACAGCATGTTCAGCCTGCTGGGCGTGTACGACTTCACCACACCGGATCCGCTCAGCTACGCACTGTACTTACCGCTGATCATCCTGCTGACCAGCAGTATCAGCGTCGCGACGTACTGGTGCATCGAGCATCCGTTCCTGCGCAAAGTATCGCCGAGCGCCAAAGCAACCCTGCCGAACGCTTGAGGTTCAAGAACGGGTAACCGATGCGTGCTAGCAGGGGGGTGAACTGAACACCTCGTTCGCCCAGCTGGCCATGCTGCACCGGTGAGCAACTTCTTCGGGCGAACATCCCGCTAATGAACGCTTCTGCGCAAACGTCAATCACTGACTGCCTCCCGACATCCCGGATGCGATGTTCGCAAAGGAATTACCTTTCACCAACGTTTACGGCTTTTTATCCGATGAGAAGCCTTCCTATTTTCTGTAACGAAAATGTAATATTCGGATTCGCATAACAATAAAATAAATGGAGTGTCCCGATGTTTGCCTTTTTCCGTCCTGCCGCACATCAGGCTCCGCTGCCTGAAGAGCGTATCGACTCTACCTACCGCCGCCTTCGCTGGCAGATTTTCGCCGGCATCTTCTTCGGTTACGCCGGCTACTATTTGCTGCGCAAGAATTTCTCGCTGGCCATGCCCTACCTGATCGATGAGGGATATACCCGTGGCCAACTGGGCCTCGCGATCTCGGCGATTGCCATTGCGTACGGCCTGTCAAAATTCCTCATGGGGCTGGTGTCAGATCGCTCCAATCCGCGTTACTTCCTGCCATTCGGGCTGGTGATCTCTGCGCTGGTGATGTTCGTGTTCGGATTCGCACCCTGGGCGACGTCCAGCGTGACGATCATGTTCATTCTGCTGTTCATCAACGGCTGGGCCCAAGGTATGGGCTGGCCGCCGAGTGGACGCACGATGGTGCACTGGTGGTCGCAGAAGGAACGTGGCGGCGTAGTGTCGGTCTGGAACGTGGCGCACAACGTCGGCGGCGGCTTGATCGGCCCGCTGTTCCTGCTCGGACTCGGCTGGACCAACGACTGGCACGCCGCATTTTATGTGCCTGCGGCGGTTGCCCTGTTTGTCGCTCTGTTTGCCTTTGTCACCATGCGTGATACTCCGCAGTCCGTGGGCTTGCCGCCGGTCGAGGACTACAAGAACGACTACCCGGAAGGCTACGACGCGAGCCACGAAGAGGAATTCACCGCCAAAGAGATCTTCGTCAAATACGTCCTGCGCAACAAAATGCTCTGGTACATCGCGCTGGCCAACGTGTTCGTCTACCTGCTGCGCTACGGCGTGCTGGATTGGGCGCCAACGTACTTGAAAGAAGCCAAGCACTTCGACGTCGACAAGACGTCCTGGGCCTACTTCTTCTATGAGTGGGCAGGCATTCCGGGCACGCTGCTGTGCGGCTGGATGTCCGACAAGATATTCCGTGGCAACCGTGGCCTGACCGGGATTGTGTTCATGGCGATGGTGACCGTTGCGACACTGGTCTACTGGCTCAACCCACCAGGCAACCCCACTGTCGACATGATTGCTCTGGTCTCGATCGGCTTCCTGATCTACGGCCCGGTCATGCTGGTCGGCTTGCAGGCCCTTGAACTGGCACCGAAGAAAGCAGCCGGTACGGCAGCAGGATTCACAGGTCTGTTCGGGTACCTCGGTGGCTCGGTCGCCGCCAGCGCGCTGATGGGCTACACAGTCGACCACTTTGGCTGGGACGGCGGCTTCGTGCTGCTGGTGTCCGCTTGCATCCTCGCAATAGCGTTCCTGATACCAACGCTGCGGCATACGCGGGTGGCGAGCCAGTCGCGAGAGGAAATGGCTTAGCATCTTTCTTAGCGAGAATGTAGGAGCGCGCTTGCCCGCGATTGCGATCTGTCTGAGATGGATTAGCTGACTGACACAAAGCATTCGCGAGCAAGCGCGCTCCTACAGGTAAAGCGCTGAGGCGTGCCCATCAGGCAGAGCCAACGTGAGCGAGTCAGGCGGCTATATCGCCAACAACACCGGCCTGCACCGCTTGAACCGCGCTTCCAGGCTCAAGTCCGGCATGGCGTGGGTGCGCAGTGCGCGGATGGTTTGTTCGACGTATTCCCAGGTGGTCCCGAATCGCCCGCTGGCGTTGGCCAGCACTTGGGTGAGCACACTGTCGGGCAGGTTGCCGGCGTAACTGGGCAGATGCCGCTCCAGTACAAATCCCAGCGCCTGCACCTTGGTGCCGTCTTCCAGTCGGCAGTTGAGCCAGTGCGGGCGGTAGGACGGGAAAGGCATTTCCCTTTGCCACAACGCCAGCAAGGATTCGTCGATATTGTCTTCAGGCAATCGGTAGGCGAATCCGCTGCAGGAGCCGCCGCGATCCAGACCGAACACCAGCCCTGGCTGTTCGGGGGTGCCGCGGTGTTCGTGGGACCAAAGATAGAGACCGCGGTGATAGCCGTGGACCCGACCGCGCTGACGCTCGACGGCGCTGCACTCGGGCCGCCAGATCAATGATCCGTACGCGAACAACCAGATCGGACCGCCCTGATGGCGGCTCATCGTGGCGTGGATGGAGGCAAGCAGCTGTTCGCGGCTCAGTTTCGGCCCGAGATCGATGACCGGCGGGTAGGACAGCCCCAGGCCGTCATGGACGGCTTCCGCCAGGATATTGATTTGATTCCCCATCTGGTTCCCCCCACCGGCAAGGCTGACGCCGGTGCAACGCTGAACACTCATGAAACGGGTCTGGCAACAACGAATGAACAATCAGACGGCATCGCAGGCAGTTTGACGTTGTGACTCGGCCACCGGCGCATGGGTCACGCCGGAAAAACCGTTATCTGACAAACAGTCATGCAATACGCTGTCCACATCCTGTGTCGACGAGTGACTGCGCTTCAGGGCCTCGGGGCGTACGCGAAAACATCGGCACGCATCTGATGCGCATCCATGCCGGCCAGCACCAGCGCATCAAGGGTCGAATAGACCATCGCCGGTGAACCGCTGGCGTATACATAAAGCGACTTCAGATCGCTGAAGTCCTCGCAGACCGCCTCGTGCAGCATGCCGCAGCGCCCTTCCCAACCGCACAGATCACTGACGACCTTGTGCAGGAACAGGTTGGGCAGCGTCTGCCATTCATCCCAATGCTTGAGCTGATAGAAATCTTCCGGACGGCGCATTCCCCAATACACATGCACCGGATACGGAAAGCCTTTTGAGCGGCAATGCTCGATCAGGCTGTGCATCTGCCCCATACCGGTGCCTGCCGCGATCAATACCAGCGGGCCATCGGGCAATTCACCCAAGTGAGTATCACCGAAGGGCAGGTCAACTCGCGCCATGCCATCGCGCTGCAACTGCTTGATCAGATTTTGCGCACTCGCCTCGCGGGCGAGCACGTGAAATTCCAGATCTCGCCCGCTCTCCGGCGCTGAGGCCATGGAAAATGCAGATTTCTCCCCGTCGTCCCGATGGATCATCAGGTACTGACCGGCGTGATAACGCGGCGGTTTGCCCGCAGGCGCGCGGAGCATCACGCGCCATACATCGCCGCCGACTTCCACACACTCACTGACCTGGCAGGCGAACGTACCCACCGGCAGCTCCCCAAGGGGCAGCACGCTGTCCCACAGTACGACGCAGTCTTGCTGCGGCACCGCCAGGCAGGTGTAAATTTCGCCGTGGTTGCGGATTTCTCCCGCCTGTTCAACGCTGCCTTCAACCAGCAGCGCGGAACAGATGTGGCAATTGCCGTTGCGACAGCTCTGAGGGCATTCGTAGCCCAGCCGCTGGGCAGCGTCGAGGATCCGCTCGCCCGGCAATGTCTCGATGACTGCGCCCGATGGCTGCAAGGTTACACGCATCAATCAATTCCCAGCTGAGTCCAGATTTCATCGATCCGGCGGGTCACCGCTTCGTCCTTGACGATAGCGCGACCCCATTCACGGGTGGTTTCGCCCGGCCATTTATGGGTGGCATCGAGCCCCATTTTCGAACCCAGACCGGAGACCGGCGAGGCGAAATCGAGGTAGTCGATTGGCGTGTTGTCGATCATCACCGTGTCGCGCTTGGGGTCCATGCGCGTGGTGATTGCCCAGATGACGTCATTCCAGTCACGGGCATTGATGTCGTCGTCGGTGACGATAACGAACTTGGTGTACATGAACTGTCGCAAAAACGACCAGACGCCCAGCATCACGCGCTTGGCATGGCCGGGATACTGCTTCTTGATCGTCACGACCGCCATGCGGTACGAGCAACCCTCGGGCGGCAGGTAGAAGTCGACGATCTCGGGGAACTGCTTCTGCAGGATCGGCACGAACACTTCATTGAGCGCCACGCCCAAAATGGCGGGCTCATCAGGTGGCCGGCCCGTGTAGGTGCTGTGGTAAATCGGCTTGATGCGGTGGGTGATGCGCTCGACCGTGAAGACCGGGAAGCTGTCGACCTCGTTGTAATAGCCGGTGTGGTCGCCATACGGACCCTCATCTGCCACTTCGCCGGGATGAATCACGCCTTCAAGGACGATTTCCGCGCTGGCCGGCACTTGAAGATCATTGCCACGGCATTTGATCAGTTCGGTACGGTTGCCACGCAGCAGGCCGGCGAATGCGTATTCGGACAGGCTGTCGGGCACTGGCGTCACGGCGCCAAGAATGGTGGCGGGGTCAGCGCCCAACGCCACGGACACCGGGAATGGCTGACCCGGGTGTTTGTTGCACCAATCTCTGAAATCCAGCGCGCCGCCGCGGTGGCTGAGCCAGCGCATGATCACCTTGTTGCGGCCGATCACCTGCTGGCGGTAGATGCCAAGATTTTGCCGCTCCTTATTGGGCCCGCGAGTGACCGTCAGGCCCCACGTGATCAGCGGGCCTACATCGCCGGGCCAGCAGGTCTGCACGGGCAGCATGCCGAGGTCGACGTCGTCACCCTCGATCACGATCTCCTGACATGGGGCATCCTTGACGACTTTCGGCGCCATGGCGATGACTTTTCTGAAGATAGGCAACTTGGACCAGGCGTCTTTCAAGCCCTTGGGCGGCTCGGGCTCTTTGAGGAAGGCCAGAAGCTTGCCGATTTCCCGCAGCTCGGACACCGACTCGGCGCCCATGCCCATGGCAACCCGCTCGGGCGTGCCGAACAGATTGCCGAGCACAGGGATGTCAAAGCCCGTTGGCTTTTCGAAGAGCAACGCCGGCCCCTTGTTGCGCAAGGTCCGGTCGCAGATTTCGGTCATTTCCAGTACAGGGGAAATGGGTACCTGAATGCGTTTCAACTCTCCGCGCTGCTCAAGCTGCTGCACGAAATCCCGTAGATCCTTGAATTTCATTAACCCGGCCACTCACCAAATAGATGCACATCCTACCTGCTATGACCGCAGAGGGCAGCTTGTGTCCAACTCAAATACGCGGTGTTTCGCGGAATATCGGCGTGAACAGCGGCTCCATCTTCTCGCCGCCCAGATCCGAAAGGTGATCTTCGTCCTTGTACAGCGAACGCCCGTCAACTTCGGCACGGCACAGGCCGCCTTCGCACAGCAGTGGTTTAGGATCGATCAGGTGAATGCCTGCATCCGCCTCACTCAGGCTGGCGAACAGCTGATTGATGAATGCCTGCCGAGCATCGAGTTCTGCCAGCGGCCGTCCAACCTGCGCAGCCGAGCGGCCGACTCTCGCAAGGCTGCTCAGTCTTTCAATAGCGCCCTTGCGTTGCTGCGGCACTTCCTTGAACAACCAGACCTGCGCCCCGGCCGCCCGCAATTCGGCGATTTGGGCTTTTAAGGCGTCGGCAAAATACGCTTGGTTTTGAGCAATGGATTCGTTTTTCAGCAGCACGTTGCTCTTGTTGCCGTCTTCCAGGCCGTAGATGTACAAACTCCAGCGCGCGGCCAGCGTCACGTCAGAGATTTTCTGTGCCCGAACGCGCTCGACGTTCAACGCGTTGAAGTCCTGGCAGCGCTTGCTTGTTGCGGTGCTGACAAGGGGCGGACAGCCGCTCAAGCTCGCGAGCCAGACAGGCACATGCGCCCGCTCGGCTGCGTTTTTCACGCCTGGCCAAAGGGCGGCCGCATGACTGTCGCCCCAGATGAGATGAGATGGCGGCGCGTCCTCCTTCCCACCTGCCCGACAGAGTTTGTCCAGCCCCTGGCTCTTCTTTGATCCCAGCAAGAAACAGTCCATCTGCCCGGCGTTCCATTCCTGCGACTGCGCATACGCAAGGGCCTGACCCGAAATGCGTTGCGGCACACCATCGCTGGAGCGTACCGCCTGCCCTACCAGCGCTAAAACGGCCAAGGTAATCAAGCCGCCAATCAGCACCGGCTTGCGGCCAGCCAGCACGCGGCGCTCACGGAATGGCAGCTCAACGAAGCGCCAGCTCAGCCAAGCGAGCGCGCCCGCCAGAAGGATCCAGCCGATCGCTTCCAGGTCGGAAATACCGTCGACGGAGATCGCGTTGGCGTAGACATGGATCGGCCAATGCCACAGGTACAGCGAGTAGGAGATGAGACCAATTGCCACCAGTGGTTTGATGCTCAGCAAACGCCCAACCCATGACGCGGGATGACCGTTGGCCCAGATCATCGCCGTGGTGCCAAGAACCGGCAGCAGCGCCGCCCAGCCGGGGAATTGCGTGGTTTTGTCAAAACTCAGCATCGCCAGCACGACCGCCGCAAAGCCGCTCAGGCTGACCGTCTGGTACACCCAGCTCGGCAGCGGACGTTTAGGCGCAGGCGCGATGGCCAGCATCGCTCCGCACAGCAGTTCCCATGCACGCATCGGCAGCAGAAAGAATGCAGCTTCGGGTTTGTGCTTGATCGCCCAGATGTTCAGCCCGAACGACAGCACCAGCAAGCCGAGCAGCAACCAGCGCCAGTGCCGCACGTACCGCGTCGCCAAAACCATCAGCAGCGGGAAGAAAATGTAGTACTGCTCTTCCACCGCCAGTGACCAGGTGTGAAGAAGCGGTTTGAAGTCTGAGGTGGAATCGAAGTAGCCGTCCTGCCGCATGAACAGCAGGTTGGACATGAACATCGACTGATAGCGCACTTCCCGGCCCAACTCGGCGTAGTGCTTGGGCGTCAGCAAGATCCAGCCAAACGCCAACGTGGCCAGTACGACAACGGTCACGGCAGGGACTATGCGTCGCGCGCGACGGGCCCAGAAATCGACAAAGCTGAATCGCCCTGCACTGATCTCGCGGAAGATGATGGACGTGATCAGGTAGCCGGAGATGACGAAGAACACATCAACACCGACGAAGCCGCCGCTCAGGCCCAGACCGAAATGAAACAACAGCACCGGGACCACGGCCAGGGCGCGAAGTCCATCGATATCGCGACGATTGCCAAACGTGTGCATGACGCTCCTTGTCTACGGGAGATATCTACAGAAAAGGTCAAAAAAAATGGCGTCCAGAAGGACACCATTTTTCTACGGTCGGTTCAGCGCGGTGTTACTTGCGCTTCATCGACAGGAAGAACTCATCGTTGGTCTTGGTCTGTTTCAGCTTGTCGATCAAGAACTCGATGGCTGCGACTTCATCCATAGGATGCAGCAGCTTGCGCAGGATCCACATGCGCTGCAACTCGTCGTCGGCCGTCAGCAACTCTTCGCGGCGTGTGCCGGAACGGTTGATGTTGATGGCCGGAAAGACGCGCTTCTCTGCGATCTTGCGATCCAGAGGCAGCTCCATGTTGCCGGTGCCTTTGAATTCTTCGTAGATCACTTCGTCCATCTTCGAGCCGGTTTCAACCAGTGCCGTGGCGATGATGGTCAGCGAGCCGCCTTCTTCGATGTTACGTGCCGCACCGAAGAAACGCTTTGGCTTCTCGAGGGCGTGTGCATCGACACCACCGGTCAGGACCTTGCCGGAGCTCGGAATGACGGTGTTGTAGGCGCGAGCCAGACGGGTGATGGAGTCCAGCAGGATGACCACGTCTTTCTTGTGCTCAACGAGGCGCTTGGCCTTTTCGATCACCATTTCGGCGACCTGCACGTGACGGGTAGGTGGCTCGTCAAAGGTGGAAGCAACCACTTCGCCGCGCACGGTGCGCTGCATTTCGGTGACTTCTTCCGGACGCTCATCGATCAGCAGAACGATCAGATGGACTTCAGGATTGTTGCGCGTGATGTTCGACGCGATGTTCTGCAGCATGATGGTCTTGCCCGCTTTTGGCGGAGCAACGATCAGACCGCGCTGACCTTTACCGATCGGGGCACACAGATCGATGACGCGACCGGTGAGGTCTTCGGTGGAACCGTTACCGGCTTCCATCTTCATGCGAATGGTCGGGAACAGCGGCGTCAGGTTTTCGAACAGAATCTTGTTCTTCGCGTTTTCTGGACGGTCGAAGTTGATGGTGTCGACCTTGAGCAGTGCGAAGTAACGCTCGCCTTCCTTCGGCGGACGGATCTTGCCGACAATGGTGTCGCCCGTGCGCAGGTTGAAACGGCGGATCTGGCTGGGCGAGACGTAAATGTCGTCTGGGCCGGCAAGGTAGGAGGCGTCTGCAGAACGGAGGAAGCCGAAGCCATCCTGGAGGATCTCCAGCACGCCGTCACCCGAGATTTCCTCGCCGCTTTTCGCGTGCTTCTTCAGCAGGGAGAAAATCACGTCCTGCTTGCGCGAACGGGCCATATTTTCTATGCCCATCTGTTCGGCCATTTCGAGCAGATCGGTAATAGGCTTTTGCTTGAGTTCAGTCAGGTTCATATAGGAATGACGTAATCATGTATGGAGGGGGAAATTAAGCTTTTGGCTTAATGAGGCCGCGCCGCAGAGAAGGCGACAGGATCGCGTACAAATCGAAAGGAGAGCGTCGGCGACGGCTAGCAGGGGGCAACGGAGAAGCCGTTACGGGGCCGAATGTACCACTTGATTTTCTAAGCGTCTAGTACGACGCCAGAAATAAACCCCGCGATTTGCGGGGCTATATCGTCATCAGATGTTGGCGTCTAGGAACGCTTGCAACTGCGACTTGGACAGTGCGCCGACCTTGGTCGCCGCCACTTCGCCGTCCTTGAACAGCATCAGGGTCGGGATACCACGAACGCCATGCTTGGCCGGGGTTTCCTGATTGTCGTCGATGTTCAGCTTGGCAATGGTCAGCTTGCCTTCGTAATGGGTGGCGAGGTCATCCAGAACCGGTGCAATCATCTTGCATGGCCCACACCATTCAGCCCAGTAATCCACCAGTACAGGGCCGGTAGCCTTCAGGACATCGGCGTCGAAGCTCGCGTCGCTGACGTGTTTGATCAGGTCGTTACTCATGAGATTTCTCCGAGGTCATAGGCAAAAAAACGTGGGCCATCATAACTGTGTCACGCGGTGACAGGAAGCCGGGGTTAATTGTCTCTAGCTATGACTCGGTATGGTTGCGTCAATCAACGGTCTCAACCCGAGGGCGCGACGAACACGATGCCGGTGCGTAACGCCGCGCCACGGATATGCTCCTGCATGGCTTTCTGCGCCGGGCCAGACGCGTTCCGCGCCAACGCCCGCAGGATCTTGCGATGCTCCTGCCAGGTTTCCATGGCCCTGCCCGCCCGAATAAAAGGCAGCTTCTGGCTCTCCAGAAAAATGTCGGCGCTGGTGGTGATGATCCCCAGAATCGCCTGATTGCCACTGGCGACGAGGATGCGCCGGTGGAAATCAAAGTCCAGCCGGGCCGCGCATTCAAAATCCCCTGCCTTGAGCTCAAGGCGCATGGCTTCGACGTTATCTTCCAGTACATCGCGCTCGTCGGCCGTCAGCGTGACCGCTGCGAGCCCGGCGGCGAAACCCTCCAGCGCATAGCGCAACTGAAAAGTCTCAGCAGGTGATGCGTGCGCCGCATAGGGCCAGGAAAATCCGTCCGTGCTCCGTTGTGGTTCAGAAACCGCCTGTACGAAGACGCCTTTGCCGGGCTGCACACTGACCAGCCCCAGGGCGCTCAATGACGACAACGCCTCACGCAACGAAGCGCGACTTACGCCCAGACGAATCGCTAGATCCCGCTGAGATGGCAGGCTGTCGCCAGGCACATAGCCCTGCTCGGCGATCAATTTGCGGATCGCCTGGAAGGCGGCTTCAGGCACAGCGACAGGGCTCGGATGCATGGCAATTAAGGTGCGTAAACCGTAGGAAAAATCCCTTGTATCCCCATCGGAGACATCCGGCAAGTGACGCCCAAGGGAGGGGCGCCGGGCCTTTCGGGCGCGCCAAAGCGGGGCGGCTCGCCTATTCACTGTTCAGACCAGTTAGACCGGATCACGCCTGCGGCCCGCATTCCACGGTCGCAAACCAGCGTCTGGCATGGGCTGTGCACTAGTGCTTGGCCATCACCCGGGCTTCGCCTGCACATTGATCGATTCGGAGACACCACATGACCCAGCGTTACAGCGCCCTGCTCGCCGCACTGTTTGCCAGCCTCATGCTCGGCCAGGCCCCTGCCCACGCTAATGGTCTGGAGGATGTGACCGCTCGTGGCACGTTGAAAGTCGCTGTCCCGCAAGACTTCCCGCCCTTCGGCTCAGTCGGCCCCGACATGAAGCCGCGCGGCCTGGATATCGACACCGCACAGCTCATCGCCAACCAGTTGAAGGTCAAACTTGAGCTGACCCCGGTCAACAGCACCAACCGCATCCCGTACCTGACCACCGGCAAGGTTGATCTGGTCATCTCAAGCCTCGGCAAAAACCCGGACCGCGAAAAGGTCATCGACTTCTCCCGCGCCTACGCGCCGTTCTACCTCGCGGTTTTCGGTCCGCCTGAAGACGCGATCAAAACCGTGGACGACCTGAAGGGCAAGACAATCAGCGTGACCCGTGGTGCCATCGAGGACATCGAGCTGACCGCCGTCGCACCGAAGGAAGCAACGATCAAACGCTTCGAAGACAACAACTCGACCATAGCGGCCTACCTGGCCAAGCAGACCGACCTGATCGCCAGCGGCAACGTGGTGATGGTCGCCATCAGCGAGAAGAACCCCAAGCGCATTCCTGAGCTGAAAGTGAAGCTCAAGGACTCGCCAGTCTATGTGGGCGTGAACAAAGGTCAGCCCGAGTTGCTCGCCAAAGTGAACGAGATCCTCGAAGCGGCGAAGAAAGACGGCGCGCTGGAGAAGAACGCGCAGACCTGGCTCAAGCAGCCATTGCCTGCCGACCTCTGATCATCGACTGCCGAGGCGCTTAAATGGCTTACCAGTTCGACTTTATTCCGGTCCTGCAAAACACTGACCTGCTCCTGCGCGGCGCACTGTTCACGCTGGAACTGACCGCGATCGGCACCCTGCTCGGCGTCAGTCTTGGCATCGTCGGGGCGATTGTCAGGGCGTGGAAAATCCAGCCGTTCTCGGCCATTTTCGGTGTCTATGTCGAGCTGATCCGCAACACGCCGTTTCTGGTGCAGTTGTTTTTCATCTTCTTCGGATTGCCGTCGCTGGGCCTGCAGATATCGGAGTGGCAGGCCGCCGTGCTGGCGATGGTCATCAACCTCGGCGCCTATTCCACGGAAATCATCCGTGCGGGCGTGCAGGCGATTCCGCGCGGTCAGATCGAGGCGTCTGCCGCGCTGGCGATGACCCGCTTCGAGACCTTCCGCCACGTGGTACTGGTCCCGGCACTGGGCAAGGTCTGGCCGGCGCTGAGCAGCCAGATCATCATCGTCATGCTCGGCTCGGCGGTCTGCTCGCAGATCGCCACCGAGGAACTGAGCTTCGCCGCGAACTTCATTCAATCGCGCAATTTCCGCTCGTTTGAGACGTACATCATTACCACGCTGATCTACCTGTGCATGGCGCTGCTGGTGCGTCAGTTACTGGCATGGATCGGTCGACGCTACATCGCGAGGAGCCGCTGATGGATTTCACCCTTTGGGACATCGTGCGCAACTTGTTGACCGGCCTGCAATGGACACTGGCGCTGTCGCTGGTGGCGTTCATCGGCGGCGGCGTGATCGGGTTGCTGGTGATGACCCTGCGCATCTCCGAGAAGCCAGTCCCGCGCAGGCTTGCGCGCTGTTACATCGAGCTGTTTCAAGGCACACCGTTGTTGATGCAGCTTTTTCTGGTGTTCTTCGGCGTGGCGCTGATGGGCATCGACATTTCGCCCTGGTTCGCCGCGGCGCTGGCGCTGACGTTGTTCACCAGTGCGTACCTGGCTGAGATATGGCGGGGCTGCGTGGAGTCGATTTCCAACGGCCAGTGGGAAGCTTCCGCGAGTCTGGCGCTGACGCCGTTCGAGCAACTGCGCTATGTAATTCTGCCCCAGGCGTTGCGCATTGCCGTGGCGCCGACGGTGGGGTTCTCGGTGCAGGTGGTCAAAGGCACGGCGGTCACGTCGATCATCGGCTTCACCGAGCTGACCAAAACCGGCGGCATGCTCGCCAACGCTACGTTCCAGCCCTTCATGGTCTACGGCTTCGTTGCCTTGGGCTACTTCCTGCTTTGCTATCCGTTGTCGCTCAGCGCGCGCTATCTGGAAAGGAGACTTCATGCCTCTGCTTAGAATTTCCGCCCTGCACAAGTATTACGGCGACCACCACGTGCTCAAGGGCATCGACCTCAGCGTCGAGGAAGGTCAGGTCGTGGCGATCATCGGGCGCAGCGGTTCGGGCAAAAGCACGTTGCTGCGCACCCTGAACGGGCTGGAGTCGATCAATGACGGCGTGATTGAGGTCGACGGCGAATACCTCGATGCCGCGCGGGCTGACCTGCGCAGCCTGAGACAGAAAGTCGGCATGGTCTTCCAGCAATTCAACCTGTTTCCGCACCTGACGGTGGGCGAGAACGTAATGCTCGCACCGCAGGTGGTGAAGAAGGTTTCCAAAGCCGAAGCGAAAAAGCTGGCGAAAGAGATGCTCGACCGGGTGGGCCTGGGCGAGAAATTCGACGCCTTCCCTGACCGACTGTCCGGTGGTCAGCAGCAGCGCGTGGCGATTGCGCGTGCGCTGGCGATGTCGCCCAAAGTGCTGCTGTGCGATGAAATCACCTCGGCGCTCGACCCTGAACTGGTCAACGAAGTCCTCGCGGTCGTTCGCGAGCTGGCCAAAGACGGGATGACGCTGATCATGGTCACCCACGAAATGCGCTTCGCCCGGGAGGTGGGCGACAAACTGGTGTTCATGCATCAGGGCAAGGTGCATGAAGTCGGTGACCCAAAAGAATTGATGGCCAATCCCAAGACGCCCGAGCTGGCGAATTTCATTGGCTCCGTAGAGCAGGGGTAAGTCGTAGCGGCGCGATTGCAACAAATCCAAAACCGATGGCGCACACCCCGGCCCCTTCCCGGCTGAAGCCAGTCCTACTAATACCGCGCAAATACGTTGCCGGTTTGGCGACAGTGATGGATCGTGGCACGATGTCGGAGTTATCGACCGAGACCTTTTGACCATGCCGCTATCCACAGCCAAAAACCTCTCGCTGATCGCCGCGATCGACCTGGGCTCCAACAGCTTCCATATGGTTGTCGCCAAAGCCAATCAGGGCGAAATTCGCATCCTTGAGCGGCTCGGTGAGAAAGTGCAGCTGGCCGCGGGGATCGATGACGACCGCCGCCTCAGCGAAGAATCCATGCAGCGCGGGCTCGACTGCCTCAAGCGCTTCTCCCAACTGATCAACGGTATGCCGCCCGGCGCCGTGCGCATCGTCGGCACCAACGCCCTGCGCGAAGCCCGCAATCGCAACGAATTCATCCATCGCGCCGAAGAAATCCTCGGCCATCCGGTGGAAGTCATCTCCGGCCGTGAAGAAGCGCGACTGATCTACCTGGGCGTTTCCCATACCCTGGCCGACACGCCCGGCAAACGCCTGGTCGCCGACATTGGCGGCGGCAGCACCGAGTTCATCATCGGCCAGCGCTTCGAGCCACTGTTGCGCGAAAGCCTGCAGATGGGCTGTGTCAGCTTCACTCAGCGTTATTTCAAGGACGGCAAGATCACACCGGCCCGCTACGCCCAGGCTTACACTGCAGCGCGGCTGGAAATCATGAGCATCGAGCACGCTCTGCATCGCCTGACGTGGGATGAGGCCATCGGTTCTTCCGGCACCATTCGCGCCATCGGCATGGCGCTGAAGGCAGGCGGCCACGGCAATGGCGAGGTCAACGCCGAAGGCCTGGCCTGGCTCAAGCGCAAGCTGATGAAGCTGGGCGAAGTGGACAAAATCGATTTCGAAGGCCTCAAGCCTGATCGTCGGGCGATCTTCCCGGCCGGGCTGGCGATCCTCGAAGCGATCTTCGACGCCCTCGACCTCAAGCGCATGGACCACTGCGAAGGCGCGCTGCGTGAAGGCGTGCTCTACGACCTGCTCGGCCGCCATCACCACGAAGACGTGCGCGAACGCACCCTCAGCTCGCTGATGGAGCGCTACCACGTTGATCTGGAACAAGCCGCCCGTGTCGAGCGCAAGGCCCTGTCGGCGCTGGAGCAAGTGGCAAAGGCGTGGGAGCTTGAGGACAATGCGTATCGCGAGTTACTGAGCTGGGCCGCCAAGGTCCATGAAGTGGGGCTGGACATCGCCCACTATCAATACCACAAGCATGGCGCGTACCTGATCGAGCACTCCGATCTCGCCGGTTTCTCACGCGAAGACCAGCAAATGCTCGCGCTGCTGGTGCGCGGTCATCGTCGCAATATTCCCAAGGATAAGTTTGCCGAGTTCGGCAATGAAGGCGTGAAGCTGATCCGACTGTGCGTGCTGCTGCGCTTCGCAATTCTGTTCCACCACATTCGCGGCACCCAAGAGATGCCGCAGCCTGTGCTGACTGCCAACGATAACCACCTGGACATCGTGTTCCCGGATGGCTGGCTGGAAAACAACCAGCTGACTCAGGCCGACTTCGCGCTCGAAGCGGAGTGGCTGACCCGAGTCGGCATCATCCTCAACGTACGCTGAGGACCGGGTTGCTGAGTTTTTCCAACAGACTCGCCTGCACGTTGCGGGCGTTCTGGTTGCCGGTCGGGGTGCTGCGAATGTAGCGCCCGTCCGGCTGCAGCAGCCAGCTATGGGTGTTGTCGGTCAGGTACCCTTCCAGCTCTTTCTTCACACGCAGGATCAGCTTCTTGCCTTCCACCGGGAAGCAGGTCTCGACGCGCTTGTCGAGGTTGCGCTCCATCCAGTCAGCACTGGACAGGAACATCTGCTCGTCACCGCCATTCAGGAAGTAGAACACCCGCGTGTGCTCAAGGAAGCGACCGATGATCGAGCGCACCTGAATATTGTGGGACACGCCCGGCACGCCAGGCCGCAGGCAGCACATGCCGCGCACGACGAGGTCGATCTTGACCCCGGTCTGACTGGCCTTGTACAGAGCGCGAATGATCTTCGGGTCGGTCAGCGAGTTGAACTTGGCGATGATGTGCGCAGGCTTGCCCTCGGACGCGAACTGCGTCTCCCGGGCAATCATGTCCAGCATGCCTTTCTTCAGGGTGAACGGCGCGTGCAGCAGCTTCTTCATGCGCAGCGTCTTACCCATGCCGATCAACTGACTGAACAGCTTGCCGACGTCTTCGCACAACGCATCGTCCGAGGTCAGCAAGCTGTAGTCGGTATAGAGACGCGCATTGCCGGCGTGATAGTTGCCCGTACCCAAATGGGCATAGCGCACGATCTCACCGGCTTCACGGCGCAGGATCAGCATCATCTTGGCGTGGGTCTTGTAACCGACCACGCCGTAGATCACCACGGCACCGGCCGCTTGCAGGCGGCTTGCCAGTTGCAGGTTCGACTCTTCGTCAAAACGGGCACGCAGCTCAATGACGGCGGTGACTTCCTTGCCGTTACGCGCGGCGTCGACCAGTGCATCGACGATTTCCGAGTTGGCACCACTGCGGTACAGCGTCTGCCGCACGGCCAGCACGTGAGGGTCTTTCGCCGCCTGGCGCAGCAGATCGACGACCGGTGTGAAGGACTCGAACGGGTGCAGCAGCAGAATGTCCTGCTTGCTGATCACGTTGAAAATGTTTTCGCTGTTCTGCAGCAGCTTCGGAATCGCCGGGGTGAACGGCATGTACTGCAGCTCGGGGTGACTGTCCAGGCCAGTGATGCTGAACAGCCGCGTCAGGTTCACCGGGCCGTTGACCTGATACAGCTCGGTCTCGCTCAGATTGAACTGCTTGAGCAGGTAGTCCGACAGCAGTTTCGGGCAAGTGTCCGCCACTTCCAGACGCACCGCATCGCCGTAACGACGGGAGAACAGCTCGCCACGCAGCGCGCGGGCAAGGTCTTCTACGTCCTCGGAGTCGAGGGCCAGGTCGGCGTTTCGGGTCAGACGGAACTGATAGCAACCCTTGACCTTCATGCCCTGGAAAAGGTCATCGGCGTGGGCATGGATCATCGACGACAGGAAGACATAGTTGTCCCCCGGGCCGCCCACGTCTTCCGGCACTTTGATGATGCGCGGCAACAGGCGCGGTGCCGGGATGATCGCCAGACCCGAGTCGCGGCCGAAGGCGTCGATGCCTTCAAGCTCAACAATGAAGTTCAGCGACTTGTTCACCAGCAGCGGGAACGGGTGCGTCGGGTCCAGACCGATCGGCGTGATGATCGGCGCGATCTCGTCCCGGAAATAACGGCGCACCCAGGCCTTGATCTTGGCGTTCCAGTTGCGACGGCGAATGAAGCGCACCTGATGCTTTTCCAGCTCCGGCAGCAGGATGTCGTTGAGAATGGCGTATTGGCGATCCACGTGGCCGTGCACCAGTTCGCTGATGCGCGCCAGCGCCTGATGAGGCTGCAGACCGTCAGCACCGGCCTGTTCGCGGGCGAAGGTGATCTGCTTCTTGAGCCCGGCAACGCGAATTTCGAAGAATTCGTCGAGGTTGCTGGAGAAAATCAGCAAGAACTTGAGCCGCTCAAGCAACGGGTAGGACTCGTCCAGCGCTTGTTCCAACACGCGAATATTGAATTGCAGCTGCGACAGCTCGCGATGGATATAAAGACTGCTGTCATCCAGATTGGGCACAGCGATGGCATGCGGGGCCGGATGAGGCGGTTCCAGCGCGGGGACCACTTCAATGGTCGGCTCGACCAAAGGAGTGACTTCCTGATTGACGGGCTGAGGGTCAAGCCCGACTGCGGCTTCGGTAGATCCTTCGGTGCTCATGAATAATCCTGTAAGGCAATTGGCCTTGTAACAGTTGGGCCGCGCATACGGCCGATGTCGGAATGCCGCTTGCGCCACAACAGTGGTGACGTACAGCGTGGAACAACGGTCACGCCCAGGGGGCAGCGGTTCTGACGATAGTTGCAGCCTGGGTCGATATCGCGGGGCGTGGCGACCGGCGTCAGGCTCAATGCTGTGAGCGGTTTGACTCTCCACGCTACGGATTTCTCCGTACGGTGCAAGCCCTGAACTGCAAACATTCGCGTGGCGCCAGATAGAGGGCAACGTGCAAGGAAGGGATCCGCGCCCATCCAGGCGGGCAAGCGTGACATTTATAAGCGGCGATTATGACACTCACGTGACAGGCGTAATTGCGACGTAACGTGTACGACACAAACCCGCTCTTCGCGCGAACAATCGCTCCCGAACGTAGGAAACTTTAACGCGGTGACACATTTGCATACTTTCCTGAATGCCTTGGGCGCGTTAGGCTGCGCGTTCATTTCGCCAGCACCCAAATGATGCTCCAGCATTTTTTACAAGAATTTGGCTACTTCGCCCTTTTCCTCGGGACCTTTTTTGAAGGCGAGACCATTCTGGTGCTTGCCGGCTTTCTTGCGTTCCGCGGATACATGGATATCAATCTGGTCGTGGTGGTTGCCTTCTTCGGCAGCTACGCAGGCGACCAGCTCTGGTATTTCATGGGACGCAAGCATGGCCGCAAGCTTCTGGCGCGCAAGCCTCGCTGGCAGTTGATGGGCGATCGCGCGCTGGAGCATATCCGGCGCCACCCCGACATCTGGGTGCTGAGCTTCCGCTTTGTGTATGGCTTGCGTACGGTCATGCCGGTCGCTATCGGGCTGTCCGGTTATCCACCGGGGCGCTACCTGTTGCTCAACGGCATCGGCGCAGCGGTATGGGCAGCGGCGCTGGGCGCGGCGGCGTACAAGTTCGGCTCCGTGCTCGAAGGCCTGCTGGGCAACGTCAAGAAGTACGAACTGTGGGTGTTGGGCGCATTGCTGGTGATCGGTGTGCTGCTGTGGGTTCGCCGGCGCATTAAAAACGCACGCATCGCTCGCGAAGAAAAGCTGGCCGTCGCAGCCAACGCCCAAGTCCATGTGGACGCCAAGAACACCCCTGACGAGTAAATCCTCGGCGCATGCCTACGGAGCTGGAGACATTCGCTGACGGCGTTGTCCTAGGCTCATGGCTTGCGACAATCAGCGCAATGCTGACCTGCGTAACCGGCTATGGGCCGGAGCGCCCGAGAGAGGAACACGCGAATGACCAAAAAAGTGGCCGTTATTCTTTCTGGCTGTGGCGTTTACGACGGCGCGGAAATTCACGAAAGCGTGCTGACGTTGCTGCGCCTTGATCAGCGCGGCGCCGCAGTGAAGTGCTTTGCACCCAATATCCCTCAGCACCACGTCATCAATCATCTGTCCGGCGAAGAGATGCCCGAGTCGCGCAACGTGCTGGTCGAATCTGCCCGCATCGCCCGTGGCGCCGTCGAAGACATCCGCGAAGCCGACGTCACTGAATTCGATGCATTGATCATCCCCGGTGGCTTCGGTGCCGCAAAAAACCTGTCGAACTTCTCGACCCAGGGCGCTGGCTGCAAGGTCCAGGCTGAAGTGCTGGCGATGGCCGAAGCGTTCGCAGCAGCCGGCAAGCCCATCGGGCTGATCTGTGTATCGCCCGCGCTGGCCGCCAAAATTTATGGACCTGGCGTCACCTGCACGATCGGCAACGACGCCGACACTGCCGCAGCGATTACCCGCATGGGCGGGACCCATCAGGACTGTGAGGTGACGGAGATCGTCGAGGACAAGGACCGCAAACTGGTGAGCACACCCGCTTACATGGTCGCCAAGTCTATTGGTGAGGCGGCATCCGGGATCAACAAGCTGGTGGATCGGGTGCTGGAGCTGGTACAGGAAAACGAAGACCGCCTTGACGACTGATCTTTTGAAGATCGGGTGGTGACGCATCTGCCGCTCACCGACGTGCAGCTTTAAGGGTTCTCGCTTGCTGGCGGCGCGGGATATTCTCGCGCCAGCCGGGTCAGGATCCGGTCCAGGCAGTTGGCAAATGCCTGTTTCTCCCGCTCGCCATAGGCGCCCTGCCCGCCACTGGCCTGCCCTTGCTCCCGCAGATCGGTGAAGAGGTTGCGCATCGCCAGGCGTTGCCCCATGTTCTGCGCATCGAACTCCTTGCCCCGTGGGTCGAGCGCCGCAACACCCTTCTTCACCAGCCGATCCGCCAATGGCACATCGCTGCAGATCACCAGTTCGCCCGGCACGGCGTGCTCGACCAGATAATCATCAGCCGCATCCGGCCCGCTGGGCACGACAATCAACTTTACCAAGGTCAGGCTCGGCTTGATCTGGCTCTGCCCCGCCACCAGCACGACCTCGAACTTGCGCTTGAGGGCAAACTTGATGACGAGGTCTTTTGCGGCCTTGGGGCAGGCGTCGGCATCGATCCAGACGCGCATACGCGACTCCGATTTCAGAAAGTGAATTTTAGACAATGGCCACGCGGCGCTTCTCCGCTAGCCAACTGCGGCCATACAGCACCACAATCGCCAACAGCGCTATGGCTTGCGCGCCGAGGGAATAGGCGTCGGCGTGAATGCCAAGCCAGTCGAATTCGAAGAATGGCACCGGACGCGTCCCAAAAATCCCGGCCTCCTGCAGCGCCTTCACGCCATGGCCGGCGAACACCACCGACAGCGCGCACAGCAGCGCGGCATTGATGCCGAAGAACAGCGTCAGCGGCAGCTTCGCCGAACCCCGCAGGATCACCCACGCCAAGCCGACCAGCAGCACCAGCGCTGTAGCGCCCCCAGCCAAAACGGCATTGTGGCCAGCGGGCCCTGCCTGCAGCCACAGGGTTTCGTAGAACAGAATGACTTCGAACAGCTCGCGGTAGACCGAGAAGAACGCCAACACCGCGAAACCGAAACGCCCACCGCCGCCGACCAGGCTGCTCTTGATGTAATCCTGCCAGGCGGCGGCATGACGTCGGTCGTGCATCCACACACCCAGCCACAGCACCATGACGCTGGCGAACAGCGCCGTCGCGCCTTCCAGCAGCTCGCGCTGCGAGCCACTGACATCGATGACGTAGGCTGCCAGCGCCCACGTGCCCAGGCCCGCCAGCAACGCCAGTCCCCAACCGACGTTGACGCTGCGCACCGCCGATTGCTGACCGGTGTTGCGCAGGAACGCGAGAATGGCCGCGAGCACGAGAATCGCCTCCAGGCCTTCGCGAAGCAGGATCAGCAGACCGGAGATGAAGCTCAATGAGGTGCTCAGGCCATCGCTGCCGAGCAGGTCGGCCGATTCCTTGAGCTTGACCTTGGCGTCAGCGAGCTTCTGCGCCGCCTGGGCTGCCGGCAGGCCATCCTGAAGCGACTGCCGATAGGCCATGAGCGCTTTTTCGGTGTCCTTGCGCACGGCCGCATCGACGTTGTCGAGTGAGCTTTCGACCAGCTCGAAACCCTCCAGGTACGCCGCGACGGACAGGTCGTACGCCTGTTCGCGATCACCTGACTGGTACGCGGCCAGACTTTTGTCGAGGGTTGCGCTGGTGTAATCGAGCAGCTGCGCCGGGCCGCGTTGAACCTGAGGCGGCTGCGCGCGCTGGGCACGGAAACTTGCTGCGGCTTGCGGCCCTTCGCTGGCACCTATCTCAGCGGGCGTCTGCCGCGCGAGATCAGCGAGGTTGTAGGGTTTGTCCTGCTTCGCAGCGGAGTCCGCGCTGAAGCCTGCGATGTAAGTGGCGACGTCCCAACGTTGACGGTCATCCAGCTGGTCCGCGAACGCTGGCATTTCAGTGCCTTCAATGCCCAGCCCGAGGGTGTTGTAGATGTCGTAGAGACTCAGGCGGTCGAGCCGCGCTGCGTCGCGCAAATTGGCGGGAGGCGGCGAAAGACCGATACCGGCCGGACCGTCCCCCGCGCCCGCATCACCGTGGCACACCGAACAATACTGCGCATACAAGGGCGCACCACGTGCGGGATCCGGGGTAATCACCGGCGCCTGGCTGACCTCGTACGCGACTGCCAGTTTCGCGCCCAACTGACGCGCCTGACGAGCCACCTGCGCCCCGTCCTGCTTCTGGTTGACCGCATTCAACAGCGCTGAGATGCCCTGCTCCAGCTCTGCGCGCTCTGGCTTTGCCGGCAACGCGGCGATCGTGCCCTGCAGCGACGCGAGAAATTCCACCTGCTCGCGGTATTCGGCGTCATCCACGACCTTGCCGTTCGCGACCGTCGCCGGGTAGTCCGCCCCGATGTAATCGAGTAAATGCAAAGCCTGAGCCGCGTCCTCGGCAGGCGCTGCGCAGGCACCGTAGCTGAACAGGCTCAACAGCAAGAGGCTCAGGCAGGGCAATAAGCGGGAGCGGAACATGGGGGTGGATCTCAAATAGGAATGCGAAGGGTTGCCATTGTTCATGTTCGCCGCTGGGGACTCAAGCGCCGCGTTGATGGCTATGACTCAATTGTACGACCGGCTTTGGTGGTAAGACGTTGCTCCCCCTCTTAACCATGTTGTCCAACACACCGCGTTCGCGAGCTAGCTCACTCCTGCAATTTCGTGTGCGCGCCCGACATCCGCGTTGGACGCAAATCTCCTGTAGGAGCAATCGGAGGTTACGACGGTCGCGAAGGCGGTAGGCCTGTGACATCGACGGTGGCTGACACACCGCCTTCGCGAGCAAGCTCACTCCTACAATTTCGTGTGCGCGCCAGACATCCGCGTTGCACGCAAATCCCCTGTAGGAGCAATCGGAGGTTACGACGGTCGCGAACGCGATGGCGTCTGTGACATGACGGTGACTGACACAATGCATTCCCGAGCAAGCACTGCCATTTCCACTGGACGAGCGCGATGCTTTTAGTGGGACCGGCTTTAGCCGGGAAGACTTCAGCCGTCACACCGCAAAGGTGAGGGTGTCGATACCGGCCTCTTCCCGGCTGAAGCCGGTCCTACAAAACACCGCACGCATCCAATTAGATCGGCTGTTACTCAACTGTGGAGCGGGCTTTTGGCGATCAGGCGCGATGCAAGGTGGCGAGGAACGCCGCGGCGCTGACGAACAGTCCGGCAAAGGTGCGGTTCATCCGGCGTTGCTGTTTGGGGGTTTTGAGGGCGCGGAGCACTTTCGAGGCCAGGCCGGTGTAGCCCGCCATGACGATCAGATCCACGCAGACCATGGTCGCGGCGATGATCAGGTATTGCGGCAGGAGCGGCAGGTGCGTGTCGATGAACTGCGGCAGGATCGCCAGAATGAATACCATCGCCTTGGGGTTGCTGATGTTCACCAGAAAACCGCGAGCCATTAGCACAAGCGGCTTGCCCACCGGGCGAACAGCTGACTCATCTGCCAGATCGCCAGGCAGCGCGCGCCATTGCTTGATACCCAGATAGACCAGATAGGCAACGCCAAACCATTTGATCAGACTGAACGCCAGCGCCGAAGTGGCCAGCACCGCGCCAAGCCCGGCGGCGACCACGGCGATCTGCACGACGAGGGCGACCTGCAGGCCAAGGGCATTCCAATAGCCGCGCCAGAACCCGTATTGCAGACCGCTGGACATCGAGGCAATGGCGCCCGCACCCGGAGACAGACTGATAACCCAGCAAGCGGCGAAAAACGCCAACCATGTTTCGAGCGACATCACGCACCTCAGGTAACGAAATCTTCGCCTAACCTAGTGTTTACCGGCCTTTAGAGGCCAGTCATTTCTGACTGTTGCGGTGACTTGTCAGACAGCTGTTCCGGTCGGCTGCGTCATACGGCTAACGCAGGTGACGCCATCAGGACAACGCTTCCAGCTCGGCCTGCATCGACTCCAGCAATTCCAGCGCCTCCATCCACGCTTCTTCAAGCTCGGATTCACGGGATTTGAGCTTGGCCTGATCGGCCAGCAGGTCGCGCAATTTATCTTTGTTGGCCGCCTCGTAGATGCCGCTGTCGCCCAGAGCCACTTCGATCTTCGCCAGTTTCTCGTGCAACGTGCCGAGCTCTTTTTCAAGCTTGTCGGCTTCGCGCTTATGCGGCGCGAGTTGCTGGCGCAACGCGGCGGCCTGCTGACGCTGGGCTTTCTTGTCGGTCTTGTCGACATTGACCGGCGTATTGCTGGCCGGTGCATTGCGCAGGCGGTAGTCCACCAGCCAACGCGCATAGTCGTCCAGATCGCCATCGAACTCCTGAACCAGGCCATCGGCAACAAGGAGGAAGTTGTCAGTCGTGCTCTTGAGCAAATGCCGATCGTGGGAGACCACCAGCACCGCGCCACTGAACTCCTGAAGCGCCATGGTCAAGGCCAGGCGCATTTCCAGATCCAGGTGGTTGGTCGGTTCGTCGAGCAGCAGCAGGTTGGGTTTGTCCCATGCAATCAGGGCCAACGCCAGTCGCGCCTTCTCGCCACCGGAGAAATTCAGCACCGGCTCGTCGAGGCGCGCACCGCGGAAGTCAAAACCGCCCAGGAAATCCCGCAAGGCCTGTTCGCGCTCGGTGGGCGCGATACGCTGAAGGTGCAGCAGCGGACTGGCCTTGGCGTCCAGGGAGTCGAGCTGATGCTGGGCGAAGTAGCCGACCACCGTGTTTTCGCCACGCACCATGCGTCCGCTCAACGGCTCGAGCTCGCCCGCAAGGTTTTTGATCAGCGTGGATTTACCGGCGCCGTTCGGGCCCAGCAGGCCGATGCGTGCGCCCGGCGTCAGTTGCAGCTTCACTTTTTGCAGGATGGCTTTGTCGCCATAGCCCAGCCGCGCGTCAGACAGATCCATCAGTGGGCTGGAGATCTTGGTCGATTCGCGGAAGGTGAAGTCGAACGGAGAATCGACGTGGGCCGCCGACAGTTCTTCCATTCGCTCAAGCGCCTTGATCCGGCTCTGGGCCTGTTTGGCCTTGGTGGCCTGGGCCTTGAAGCGCGTAATGAATTTCTCCATGTGTGCGCGCTGGGCCTGTTGCTTGTCGTAGGCCTGCTGTTGCTGGGCCAGGCGTTCGGCACGGGCGCGTTCGAAAGCGCTGTAGCCGCCGCGATAAAGCGTGATCTTTTTCTGCTCGACATGGGCGACGTGATCAACCACCGCATCCAGAAAATCGCGGTCGTGGGAGATCAGCAGCAGCGTGCCCTGATAGCTCTTGAGCCAGTCTTCAAGCCAGAGAATGGCGTCGAGATCCAAGTGGTTGGTCGGCTCATCGAGCAGCAGCAGGTCCGAAGGACACATCAAAGCCTGCGCCAGGTTGAGCCGCATCCGCCAGCCGCCAGAGAAGTCGCTGACCTGGCGCTCCATCTGCTCGTTGGTAAAGCCCAAACCCGCGAGCAGCTTGCGCGCCCGCGCATCGGCGGTATAGCCATCGGCGCTGTCGAGCTCCGAATGCAGACGCGCCTGCGCGGCGCCGTCCTGGGCGGCCTCGGCAGCGGCGAGATCATGCTGCACCTGACGCAGGCGCAGATCGCCGTCGAGGACGTAGTCCACCGCCAGACGATCGAGGGTGTCGACCTCCTGACGCATGTGGGCGATGCGCCAATCGGCGGGCAGCAGGCAATCGCCATTGTCGGGGGTCAACTCACCCCGAAGCAGCGCGAACAGGCTGGATTTACCGGCGCCGTTCGCGCCGATCAGGCCGGCTTTCTGGCCGGCGTGCAGAGTCAGCTCGGCGTCTTCTAGCAGACGTTGCGGACCACGCTGTAAGGTAAGGCTTTGAAGTCTGATCATAATGGCGGCGGAGTCTACCAGCTTCGCCCAAAACAGGTAGATGACGATGCTCTCGGACCTATGGAGTTTCACCCTAGATTTTTATGCTCGCCCAGGCGTCGAGCAGGCGTGCCTGAAGCTGCAAGCCGATGGCGCCAATGTCTGCGCGTTGCTGTGCGGCGTCTGGATGGACCGGCGTGGTGTGCAGTTCGACCCGGAGCGGGCGCGACAAATCGGACAATTGGCCGACCCGTGGCACGAGACGGTGGTGGGGCCATTGAGGGATGTTCGGACACGCTGGAAGGCCGACGCGATAGATGACGAAGAACTGAAGGCATTACGCGACAGGCTGAAAACCCTTGAGCTGGATGCCGAGCGTGAGCTGCTGGTGCGGCTGCAACGGCTGACCAGCGAGTGGCCTGAGCGAAAGGCTGAACCTACAGGAGTGTGGCTGGAAGCGCTGGCGGGTGGTGCTGCTCAAGGCAGTCCCGACGCGTTGCAGATTCTGCTTCGCGCCGGGACCGATATCGCTTAGGACGCGCTGTTGGGCGTCGAATCAGCAACTGGCGCAGGTGACGCTACCGGACCAGCAGGCGCTGCGGCCGCTGGCTTGGCTGTTGCCGAGACAGCGGGCTTGGTGGCCGGTTTTGCTGCAGTCTTCGCTGCGACTGGCTTGGCAGCAGCAGGCTTGGATGCTGCGGGCTTGGCTGCGACTTTGCTCACAGCAGGCTTGGCGGCGGCACTGGTGGCTGGTTTTGCAGCAGGGGCTTTAGCCGTGGCAGGTTTGACAGCGGCCTTCGCGGCAGCCGGTTTGGCAGCGGTGGTCTTGGCAGCGGGCTTGGCGGCCGATTTCGCGGCAACAGCCGTTTTAGCGGCTGGCTTGCTCGCAGCACTGGCAGCTGGTTTGGCAACAGGTGCCTTGCTCGCAGCTGGCTTGGCGGCCACGGTTTTCGCAGTCACTTTGGCGACGGTTTTTTCTGCGACGGCTTTGACTGCGGTTTTAGCAGCAGGCTTTGCTGGACCCGCCTTGGGTGCAGGTTTTGCCGGTTTTGGAGGCATTTTCACAGGCGGCTTCGCCGCGACAGGCTTGGCGGCAGGTCGAGCCGGGTCTTTTGCAGCGCGATCGTTCAGCGCTTTGCCAACGGCTTCCTTCACGCGGCCAATGCCTTGGGCCAGCTTCAGGCTTTCCTGGGCATCACGCTTAAGGTTGAGGATGTAGCTGCGGGTTTCGGTCTGACGATCTTTCAAAGCGTCGAGCAACGACTCGAGTTCGGCCACGCTGTCCTTGGCCTTGCCTTGCGCCTTGGCTTTACCGGCGGCGGCAGCGTCCTGCAACTTGGTACGCGACTTGTGCAGTTTTTCCTGCGCCTTGCCACGTTGCTTCTCGAGTTTGGCGAGCAGTTTTTCAGCGTCAGCCAATGCTTGAGAGCAGGCATTTTCGAGATGCTCGAGCAGGCTGCCCGACAGCTGTTGAAGCAAATGCAACGGAGTGTTTACTGGCTTCTTGGTGGCCGACATGACTTACCTCCTGGCTGATTTGAGTGCGGCCATACTAGACCTCCGCCAGCACCGCCGCTAGGGCATCTTGACACTACAATCCCCGCTCTGTTGCAGGACGCCGAAAAACCCGGCAATACCCGTCACGCTCGGGCCTCAGCGCTGGCATAATCGCTCACTTCCCAGGCCGGAGAGCATTCATGTCGCGCTACCTGTTTATGTCGTTGTTCCTCTTGGTACCCCTTGCTCACGCGACCGATGCTCCGGCGTCCGATAATACCCACGACCTTTCCTATAGCCTCGGCGCAAGCCTGGGTGAGCGCCTGCGCCAGGAAGCACCCGATCTGCAGTTGCCCGCGCTGCTCGAAGGCCTGCAGTCGGCTTATCAAGGCAAGCCGCTGGCGATCAAGCAGGATCGCATGGAGCAGATTCTCAGCGACCACGATGCCGCCCTCGCCCAGGCTGAAAACTCCGGTCAGACCGAACCGCAGACCGAAGCGGCGCTGAAGGATGAGCGCAAGTTCATGGAGGCCGAGAAGGCCAAACCGGGCGTTCGCCAGCTCGCGGACGGCATCCTGATGACCGAGCTGACGCCGGGCAATGGCGCCAAACCCGACATCAATGGCCGTGTACAAGTGAAGTACGTGGGCCGGCTGCCTGACGGCACGATCTTCGATCAAAGCCAGCAGCCACAATGGTTCCGCCTGGACAGCGTCATCGCCGGGTGGACCACCGCCCTCGCCGACATGCCGGTGGGTGCCAAATGGCGGCTGGTGATCCCTTCGGCTCAAGCGTATGGCGCAGAAGGCGCGGGCGATCTGATCGATCCGTACACGCCACTGGTATTCGAAATTGAGCTGCTCGGAGTGTCACAGTAACGCCGACAGTGGCCGAGGCTGGCGGCGACAGAGCATAAAAAAAGGGTGCCCAGGGCACCCTTTTTTACATCAGCTTTTTACATCAGCGGCCTTCTCAGACCTCTTCCTCGACCTGTTCCTTGTGCGCGTTGTGCAGCACTTCGATCAGGCAGTCTTCCAGTTCAAAGCGCTCGTGCAGCAAGCCGCCCAATTCCTTGAATTTCTCGGCGACGCATTTGCCTTCGTCACAGAGATCGTTGAACGCCAGCAGCTTCTCGGTGATGACGTCGATCCGAGGATAGATCGTGTCAGCCAGGTCAAGGCCCCGCTGATTCTTGAACGCCTTGGCCTCGTTGGTGAGCTGCTCGTAAATTTCGAAATGACCAGCCGACACGTAATCGACCAGCGAGCCGCAGAATTCCTGCAACGGCGCGCTTTTTTCGGAAAGCGCTCCCGGCTCTGCACTCAAGGCATAATAAGCTGTGATCAACTCGTTGCGCGCCAGCAACCAGCGGTCAATCAGCTTGTGAACCCCACCCCAGCGTTCCTGAGCGTTCTGACAACTTTCCAGCATGATGTTCTCTCTTCCCTTCAGGGGCATGCTGCTTCAGGCGCTTTTCGATTCGGCCCGAGACTTGTCGGTACCAGCCAGGAGAAGCGTCGACAGCAGCATTGATCCGATGATGCGTGCGGCCCAGATTATGCCCGCATGACTAGCCCATCAAGGTACGCAGGACAGAAAGTTCATACAAGTGTTTAATCCGGAGTCCCCACATCCATTGATCTGAAGCGGCGGAACTCGATAAAAAGGTAGTACAGCGCGAACAGGCACAAGCCGGAAAATGCCAGCAGGCTCCACTCCGGCAAGCTGATGCCGAACAGCGACCAGTTGATCTCGGAGCACCCTGCACTTCCCGCCAGCACCATCACCATGACTTTTAAGTAGGTTTGCGTTTCCATCAGGTAGTGAAGGTTTTCAATGCACGCCGCCATGTTCTCGGGCGGCGAAGCCTGCAACCAGACCTGACGTGCCGCGACGCTCGCTCCCAAAGCGGAAAACAGTAAAAGAAAGCCCGCGTAAATACGCCAGCCAGCTTTGCCCGGCGCGTGCAGCGCGGCGAGCAAACACACACCCGCAGATACCGCCATGAGCACACGCTGAAGCAGACACATCGGGCATGGCGCTGCATCAACTACAGGGCCGAGATAAACCGTCGCTCCCACAATCGATGCGCAGGCCAGAAACGCCAGAGAGAACAAGGAGCGCGTACGAGCCAGCTGCATGGAAAATCCGTAACAAAAGACGAAGGCGGCTACGGTAGAGGAAAGCGCGAGTCGCTTTCAAGGCGCTCAACGGAGGATATTTCTTTGTTGATGTAGGTAATTCCCGACGCCGTGTTTAAGACGTTATACCGGTAGCCCAAAGATCCTCTCAACAAGCCACACGAAGCACGGAAATGCCCTACACAAATAAAAGACTCAGACACTGAAGAGGCCCGCAATCGGGCCTCTTCACGTTCAAGTCTGACGCCCGGCTAGACGCGTGTCAGTGCTGGCAACGGACGGGCGAGCAAACGCTCATCCAGCAAACCCAGACCTTCCTGAAACAGCTGATTGCTGCGATCAGTCTCGCCCAGCTGCGCAAGCAGACGAGCCAGTTCGGCACACGCTTCCGGGTTGCGCTGCAACCTCAAGCTCGACTCGAGGTAATCACGCGCTTTACCCCACAAGCTGCTTTGCAGGCACAGACGACCCAGCGTCAACAGCAAGCCTGGGTCATCGGTATGACTTTTCAGCCAGCCCTCAGCAGTCTGCAGTTGTTTGGCAGGATCGGCGCCGCGCACCAGTCCATACAACCGCGCAAGGTGGGTGTTGTAGTCGCGCTTCATGGCCGTGCGCAGGACTTCCTCGGCCTGCACATCGGCGCCCAGCCGACGCAGTTGTTCGGCGTACGCCAACACCAGCGCGGGCTCCTGGCGCTGAGCCGAAGTCAGTTGTTGCCAAGCGCTTTCCAGCGACGGCAGGCCCGTGGCTACGGTATCGCTGCCGGATTCACGGTGGGCCGCCAGCGAGAGATTTTCGCCCCAGGCACGTCTCTCCAGTTCAGCCAGCTCTTGCGCCGGAAGCACCTTGTCTTTTCGCAACTCCGGCATCAGACGAACCAACTCCGCCCACTCACCGCGTTCGCGATACAGGCGTTGCAATTGACGCAATACCTGCGGGTTATGCGGATGGCGCTCCTGCATGGCCTGCAAGGTAACCAGCGCACCGTCGAGATCACCGCGGTCCACCTGCAACTGGGCGTGGCTCAACGCAATGGCGAGCTCCGCGTGCGGCTGACGCTCAAGCGCGCGCTCAAGCAGATTGTCGCTTTCCTCGTAACGGCCCTGCTCATTCGCTGCCCGGGCGGCGCCGAGGTAATAGAGCAATGGCTGACGCTCCGCCTCGGCGGCGCGATGCAAGTTGCGTTCAGCGCTGGCCCAGCGCCCTTCGGCGAGGTCCATCTGCCCTTGCTCTATCGCGTTCTGCACGCGACGGCTGCGGTTGCGACGAGACCACGGATTGACGACCCCACCGGACGTCGTCAGCAACGCGATAACCACCCGCACCAGCCACAGCATGAACAGAACGGCGGCGAGCAACGCTAGCGCTGCCCAGATACTCGATTCGTAGCGGAAGGTGTCGTAGGAAATAAGCACGTAACCCGCATGGCGGGAGATCGCGACGCCTATCAGCGCCGCAGCAACGACCAGCACGAAGAGGATGACGTAAGCGCGCTTCATGGCTGTTTCCCAGGCTGCGCCTCGTCAGTGCGTTTCTCCAGCGCACCGCCAACAGGCGTATGACGCTGTTCGAGGTAGGCCTGAACCGACGCCAGGCTTTGTGTCAGGTCAGGGGTCGCCACGGAAACCGGCTGTTTGCCGAGCTCCTCCAGACGCTGACCGAGCGCTTTGCTCTGCTGGCTATCACGATTGAAGTTGCTCTCCAGAACGCTCTTAGCTTCAGCCATGGCCTTCTCGTAAACCGGGGCCTGGCCGTTGAGCGCCGCCCATTGCGCCTGCTCGATCGCCAGACTCAATGCCAGACGAACCTGGGTCAGGCTCTGGCCTGCCAGCAACGGTCGGATATTTTTGTCAGCGTGAAAATCAATACGCACGAACTGGGAGATCTTGTCCCACCACTTGGCCCAATAGCTGTCCTCGCTGCCATCGGTCAAACCGAACAGCGAATCGCCCTTGTCCACGTATTCAGGCGCCAGCTCATTCAACTGCGCGACTTGCTCACGGACTGCCGCCAGTTGCAGGAACAAACCAGTGCGATCCGGTTGATCGACGCTGCGCAGCGCGGTCAGGCTTTTTGCCAATTGCTCGCGGGCCGCGAACGCACCGGGATCGTCCTGCTCGCGCAGAATCTCGTCAGCGCCCTGCACCAGCGCTGCAGCGCTGTTGATATCTTGCAGCGCTGACAGCCTCAGGCTCGCCAGGCGCAACAGATGCTCGGCCTCGGCGAGACGCCAATCCTTGCGACTGGCACCGAGCACGGTCTCTACACGCTGGCTCAGGCGCTGCTGATCACCCTGTAACTGCGTGACGAGGCGACGGCGATCTTCCAGCTCTTGAGCGGGTGGCAATTGCGCCAGCCGTGCAGCGATTTGCTGCTCGCTCTGCTTGAGGGCTTGAGTCTGAGAGCCGATGTCCTGTAACTGCCCCGACTGCTCCTGATGGCCGGCCTGCATGGCGCGCAGTTGCCAGACGCTCCAGCCGCCAACGGCAACGCCCGCTGCGCCCAGCAACAGCGCCAGTATGGCGAGCCCGTTGCTGCTTCGGCGATTCGACGGTTCTTTGTACGCTGGATCCGGCAGCGGCTCAGGTTTGGCCAGTACCGGTTCAACGTCATCTTTTGGCAAGACTGTTTCGCTCACGTGTCCATCCTTTGCATTTTGGGCGTTGCGTAATCCGACTGATCGACCATTACGCCTGTGAGGCAGGCGCGGTGTGTTCGCGCAATGCTGCCAGCAAGGCCGGGGCGCTGGCGCCACGGCAGTCCACTACGATAAGAGCCCCGGCGGCACGCGCCATTTCGGCGACCCGGGGGCTCGGTACAAACAAAGGCATTTGTGCAAGCGCAGGCCAGGCATCACCCGCCAACTCGCGCAGATGCTCGAAACCCTGTCCACTGCTGACCACCAGCCCATTCAAGCGTTCCGCTTTAACCGTGTCGGGCAGCACGAAAGCCGGGTATTGCGGCAGGTGGCGACGATACAGCGGCAGGTAATCGACCACCACACCACGCTCACGCAACCGCTCGGCCAGCAGCTCGCGTCCTTCTTCGCCGCGCATGATCAGCACTTTGGGGTCGTATCCCGAGACGGCTTGCTGGAACTGCGGCAGGTCGAGCAACGCTTCGCTGTCGTCACCCTGCTCGGGGAAGAACACGTGCAGGCCATAGTCATCGAGGATTTGCGCGGTTGCAGCGCCGACGGTGAACCACTTCTGCATCGGCGGCTGCGGCCAGACTTCGTCAAGCATTGCGAGCCCAAGGCGCGCGGCCGGTTTGCTGACAACGATGACGGCGCAGTACGCCGCGAGGTCGTAAATGATCGAACGGCTGGCTTCTGAAACCGGCAGCGGCTCAATCTCCAGCAACGGCAGGCTGGCGCTGTGCACGCCGACCTCAGCCAGCGTCTGCGCCAGGGCCCGCGATTCTTCAGCAGGACGCGTGAGCAGCAAACGCCAGGTCGTCACTCGTCGCCTGCCTCGCCGTAGACCGCTTTGAGAATCTTCGCGGCACCTTGAGCCAGCAGCGCTTCTGCCACTTGTACGCCCAACGCTTGAGCGTCCACTTGTGGCGCACGCGCTTCGGCATGCAGCAGCACCGTGCCGGAGGGATCGCCCACCAGACCGCGCAACCAGAGTTGTTCGCCTTCCAGCACGGCATAACAGGCGATCGGCACTTGGCATCCGCCGTTGAGGTGCTTGTTGAGCGCACGCTCAGCGGTAACCCTCACGGCGGTGTCGTCATGGTGCAATGGGGCCAGCAAGGCATGCACTTCGATATCGACGCTGCGGCATTCGATGCCCACCGCGCCCTGCCCGCCAGCCGGCAAGCTGTGGTCGATGCTGATGGGCGCGGTAATGCGCTCTTCGAAACCCAGGCGGATCAGGCCGGCAGCGGCAAGGATGATCGCGTCATACTCGCCTGCATCCAGCTTGGCGAGACGCGTATTGACGTTGCCGCGCAGAAACCGGATTTGCAGGTCTGGCCGACGCGCCAGCAACTGAGCCTGCCGACGCAGGCTCGACGTGCCCACCACAGCGCCGGCGGGCAGGTCATCGAGACTGGCGTAGGTATTGGAAACGAAGGCGTCGCGGGGGTCTTCGCGTTCGCAGATACAGAACAGGCCGAGGCCCTGAGGAAAGTCCATCGGGACGTCTTTCATCGAGTGAACGGCGATATCGGCGTTGTGCTCCATCAGGGCTGTTTCCAGCTCCTTGACGAACAGGCCTTTGCCACCGATTTTCGACAGCGGCGAGTCCAGCAGCTTGTCGCCGCGACTGACCATCGGCACCAGCGTCACGATCAGACCGGGATGAGCCTGCTCCAGACGCGCCTTGACGTATTCGGCTTGCCAGAGGGCCAGAGCGCTTTTGCGGGTGGCGATGCGGATTTCGCGAGAAGACATGAACCGGTCCGTGCTGAGTGAATGCGGCGAATAATAACAGCTCGGCCGGATCGGGCCGAATGGCTGTATTCAATCTGCGCGCATCATGATCTCAATCAACCTGCGTACGCCATGCGACGGCGTGTCGCCAGCATGACGGCATGCTCCTCGCGGCACTCCCTTACAACTGCTGCATCATCTTGCGCACACCGGCAACGTGCCGGCGGCTGACGATCAACGCATCGCCGTTGAGCCCCTTCAGGAACAACTGGAAGTGGCCCAATGGCGTGCGCTGCAGGCGCTCGATGCGCTCCCGGGCGACCAGCGCGTTTCGGTGGATGCGTACGAACCGGTCGCCGAACTCGTCTTCAAGGGCTTTAAGCGGTTCATCCAGCAGCACTTCGCCACCTTCGTGGCGCAGGGTCACGTACTTGTGATCCGCGATGAAGTAGATCACCTCGGCCAGCGGAATCAGCTCAATGCCCTTTCGGGTACGCGCGCTAATGTGGCTGCGCGGGCCGGTACCACTTTCAGCAGCAGGCCGGGTCATCGCCGCCAGTTGCACACGATTCGGCCGCTCGGCCTTGCGCAACGCCTCAAGCAAGTGCTCGGGACGAACCGGTTTGACCAGATAACCCACGGCACTGACCTGGAAGGCCTCAAGCGCGAATTCATCGTGGGCCGTGCAGAATACGACGGCTGGCGGGGTGTCGCGCTCGCACAGTTTTGCCGCAACCTGAAGTCCATCCAGGCCGGGCATGCGGATATCCAGCAACACCACGTCAGGCTTCAAATTTTCAATCAGCTGCAATGCTTCTTCGCCATTTGTGGCGCTGGGTTCCAGAACCTTGTAACCCTCGAGCTCACTTACCATACGGCTCAGGCGGTCTCGGGCTAGGGGTTCGTCATCAACGATCAGGACATTCATATAGCTCTGGCTTCCTGCGTGAGTCTCGCACAAGGATAGCGTAGACAGGTGAAGTGACGACCGTCTCGGCGCTCCACGCTCAGACTGGCGAGGGGGCCGAAAAGTGCCGTGATTCGAGCGCCGATGTTTGCCAAGGCCTGCTGAGTGCCGCTTGGGTTTTGCCGTAAGACGACCTCATCGTAAGGATTACTGACGCGCAATATGAATACTCCCCGTTCGTAGTCCGCCTCAACTCTGACCACGCCGCCTTCAACACGGGGCGCGATACCGTAAATCAACGCGTTTTCCAGTAATGGCTGCAAGGTTAGCTGGGGAATTGGCAAGTCGTCGGGAATTGCACTTACTGCCCAGTCCAACTGTAGACGCTCGCCAAGTCGATATTGCTCAATCGATAAATAGCGTTTCGCCAATTCGAGCTCTTCGCGCCATGTTGTCAGGCTGCCGGGCTTGCCCAGACTGGCCCTGAACAGGTCGGACAGATCAAGCACCGCCTGCTCCGCTTTGACCGGGTCGCTGGTCACCAGGCTGGCGATGCTGTTGAGTGTATTAAACAGAAAGTGCGGACGGATACGCGCTTGCAGCGACTCGATCCTGGCCTGGAGCTCGGCCTGCTGTTGCTTGCGCCACTGACTCTGAAGGTAGAAGTAGCGCAGCATCAGCGCGGACATGATCAAGGCGATCAGCGCGTAGCGCAGGTACCGCTCGACAACCCCAGCGAACGAGGTCGGGGGATTCACCTGGTAATAGTCAGTCACGGCAGTGCACATCAGTGTCACTGCCACCACCAGCAGACAACCTATGCAGCCGGCCACGCCAGCACGCAGGCGCGCCAGCCAGGGGCGCAAGCCGCACAGTAGCGCGGCGGACAGCAGCACGATCCACTGCACGAAAAGAGAAATCAGCGCCAGCCGCACCCAGTCGAAATCCGGCCGCATGGGCTCTATGAGCACAAGCACGAAGACCAGCAACTCCGCCAGCACTACCAGCATCAGCAACGCCTGGGGCAGACACAGTTCCGGGAGGAAAAACTCTTTACCGGGCGCACTGCTCTGGCCCGGATGTTTGCGCTCGTTCTGCATGGCTGACAGTCTCTTCGCTGATACCGTTGCGGGCAAGCCGCCGGGGATAAATAAACGGCAATGCTGTTATCATCGCCCGCGTCTTTAGAATCGGCCGGCGCCGGTTTTTCATCAGTTTCAGCCACCAGCACAGCAGCGAGCGAATCATGAGCACCGACAAGACCAACCAGTCCTGGGGCGGCCGCTTCAGTGAACCCGTCGACGCCTTCGTCGCACGCTTCACCGCCTCCGTTACCTTCGATCAACGTCTTTATCGCCACGACATCATGGGCTCCGTTGCCCACGCCACGATGCTGGCCAAGGTCGGTGTGCTCACCGACGCCGAGCGCGACACCATCATCGACGGACTGAAGAGCATTCAGGGCGAGATCGAAGCCGGCACGTTCGACTGGCGCGTGGACCTCGAAGACGTACACATGAACATCGAAGCGCGTCTGACCGACCGCATCGGCGTCACCGGTAAAAAATTGCACACCGGGCGCAGCCGCAACGATCAGGTCGCCACCGACATCCGCCTGTGGCTGCGTGACGAAATCGACCTTATTCTGGCTGAGATCACTCGCCTGCAAGCAGGTCTGCTAGGGCTGGCCGAGCGCGAAGCCGAGACCATCATGCCGGGCTTCACTCACCTGCAGACCGCGCAACCGGTGACATTCGGCCACCACATGCTCGCGTGGTTCGAAATGCTCAGCCGCGATTACGAGCGCCTGGTCGATTGCCGCAAACGCACCAACCGCATGCCACTGGGCAGCGCCGCGCTGGCCGGCACCACGTACCCGATCGACCGCGAACTGACCTGCCAGCTGCTGGGTTTCGAAGCAGTAGGCGGCAACTCGCTGGACAGCGTCTCCGATCGCGACTTCGCCATCGAATTCTGCTCCGCCGCGAGCATCGCGATGATGCATTTGTCGCGCTTCTCCGAAGAGCTGGTGCTCTGGACGAGCGCGCAATTTCAGTTCATCGACCTGCCTGATCGCTTCTGCACCGGCAGCTCGATCATGCCGCAAAAGAAAAACCCTGATGTGCCCGAGCTGGTCCGTGGCAAGAGCGGACGTGTGTTTGGCGCGTTGATGGGCCTGTTGACCTTGATGAAGGGCCAGCCGCTGGCCTACAACAAGGACAATCAGGAAGACAAGGAGCCACTGTTCGACGCCGCCGACACCTTGCGCGATTCGCTGCGTGCCTTCGCCGACATGATCCCGGCGATCAAGCCGAAGCACGCCATGATGCGCGAGGCCGCGCTGCGTGGATTCTCCACCGCCACCGACCTCGCCGACTATCTGGTCCGCCGCGGCCTTCCGTTCCGCGACTGCCACGAGATCGTCGGCCACGCGGTGAAGCACGGCGTTGAGACCGGCAAAGACCTGGCCGAGATGACGCTGGACGAG
Organism: Pseudomonas sp. HP_01; assembly: GCF_055284355.1. Taxonomy (NCBI): domain Bacteria; kingdom Pseudomonadati; phylum Pseudomonadota; class Gammaproteobacteria; order Pseudomonadales; family Pseudomonadaceae; genus Pseudomonas; species Pseudomonas sp. HP_01. The sequence continues at coordinate 171,113 of NZ_JBTOPV010000089.1, forward strand.
CTGCGTCAGTTCAGCGACCAGATCGAACAGGATGTGTTCGCGGTGCTGACGCTCGAAGGTTCGGTCAATGCCCGCAACCACATCGGCGGCACGGCGCCTGAGCAGGTCAAGGCAGCGGTCGTGCGTGGCCAGCACTTGCTCGCCAGCCGCTGAGCGCATCAAAGGGGTCGCCCCGTGGGGGCGGTTCCATCTAATTGGCAAGACATCGAGAACGACATGAGCGACAACATCGAAAACGACGAAGAAGAATTCGCTGAAACGACGCTGATTCAGGCCATTGAAAATCAGATCGAAAGCGATAACCCGCCAGCGGCCAAGGCCACGTTCAACAAGCTGACGCTGGTGGGCTACGAGCGAGAAGAGATTCTGGTGATGATGGCCCATGTGCTTGCGGTAGAGATTGACGGGATCCTGGAAGATGACCGTCCGTTCAATACCGTCTGGTATGAAGCGGCGCTGCGGGCGTTGCCCGACATGCCACCCGGTGTAAAGCTGGCTGAAGACGAGTAAAACCCGCGAAAAATGCCGGTCGCTGACCCGACCAGACGACCGGCCAGATACTTCCTGCAAAATTCCCAGACCTGACTACACTCCAACAGCCTCGCTGCTGCATGGCGACGGGGCCGTCACGCCTGCGATTCTGATCGCGGTGTATCCACTGGAAAAAGTCTGGAGCACCTATGTCGTTTACCCCTGAATTGGTTGCCGAGCTGGAAATCCTGTCGCTGTTCAATCTGAGCAACACCAAAGAGGGACTGAAGGTCCACCACCATTCTGCGGCTCCCACAGCCATCGCTGCCGCCCAACGACTCTTCGACAAAGGCCTCACCACGCAACACGACGGAGGCTACTTGACCAGCCTGGGGCTGGATGCCGCCGACCACGCTCAATCACTGTTGATCATTCTTGCCACAAGCCAGGAAGCTGCCTGACTTCGTCCCTCGCGAAACCTTTGCCTGGACGCATCAAATAAAGGTTTCGCGAATCCTCCATTTCGACGATGCTGCGCCGATAAAATAATGGCGCCATAAAAAAGACGCGCAGCCGAGCCTTACCGGCCTGACGCCAAGCTGTCTTGATTATCGCTATACCCTCACTTCATGCAGTGCCGCCCGACGGCTTCGAGTCGCGATGACGCGTAGTTTCGAAATTCGCCCGGATCTGGATGAGGGCATTGATCGCAAGGTCCTCGCCCAGTTACGCAGCCGCTTCCTGGCCCTGAGCGAGAGTCGACTGGCGCGCGCGTATGAAGGCCTGTCGACACGTCAGCAAAGCGTGCTTTCCCTTCTGCCACTGTTTTTCCACGTCAATCATCCTCTGTTGCCGGGCTATGTGTCGGGGTCGACCCCTGCTGGCGTTTCCCATTACGAGCCTGATGCCCAGGCCCTTGCTGAAGCGCAACGCCTGACGCGATCGTTCTCCTACAAACCACGCCGGGTGAATCCACCGCAGCCGATTCACGGCATCTTCCTGATGGGCAGCCTTGGCACCCTCGCCCAGGCCGACCAGAGCGACATGGACGTGTGGATCTGCCACGACCCGCTACTGTCGGCAGACGAAATCCAGGAACTGCGCAAGAAATGCCAGTCGCTTGAAAGCTGGGCAGCAAGCATGGGCGCCGAGGCGCACTTCTTTCTCGTTGATCCGGAGCGCTTTGTCGTCGGCGAGCGGGATGCACAGCTGAGTGGCGAAGACTGCGGCACGACGCAGCACTATTTGCTGCTCGACGAGTTTTATCGCACCGCCATCTGGCTGGCCGGGCGCACCCCGATGTGGTGGCTGGTGCCGGTCTACGAGGAAACGCGCTACGCCGAATACACCCATACCCTGCTGTCGAAACGCTTTATTCGCGCTGACGAGGTGCTGGACCTCGGCAATATGTCGCACATCCCGCCGGGCGAGTTCATCGGCGCAGGGCTGTGGCAACTGTTCAAAGGTATCGAATCGCCCTACAAATCGGTGCTCAAGCTGCTGCTGACTGAGGTCTATGCCAGCGAACACCCGCAGGTGCAGTGCCTGAGCATGCGCTTCAAGAAAGCGGTGTTTGCCAACCGTGCCGACCTCGACGAGCTGGACCCCTACGTGATGGTCTACCGGCGCATCGAGGAATACTTGCTCGCGAGGGGCGAGCCCGAGCGGCTGGAACTGGTACGCCGCAGTTTGTACCTGAAGGTGAACAAGAAACTCACGGGCGCCACTCGCCACCGCAGCAACGGTTGGCAGCGCCTGCTGCTGGAGCGGCTGGTCAATGAGTGGAACTGGGACGAGCGCCAGTTGGCGCTGCTCGACAGCCGCAGCCAGTGGAAAGTGCGTCAGGTCGCCAGCGAGCGCCGCGCACTGGTCGGCGAGCTCAACTTCAGTTATCGCTTCCTGACCCAATTCGCCCGTGCGCAAAAGGCAGTCAATTCGATCAACAAACGCGACTTGAATGTGCTCGGCCGGCGTTTGTATGCAGCCTTTGAACGCAAAGCCGGCAAAGTGGAGTTTCTCAATCCGGGCATCACGCCGGATCTGGCGGAAGACACGCTGACGCTCGCGCAACTGCCGAACAAGCGCGAGCCCGGCAGGTATCAGTGGTGTCTCTACAACGGCAGCCTGAGTGCCCACGAGCTGGAAACGTTTGCGCCGATCAAGCGCAGTCGCGAGTTGCTGGAACTGCTCACGTGGTGCCATCGCAACAACATCATCGACAGCAGTACGCGCCTGGCGCTACATCCTGGCATCAGCGATCTGACCGAGTTCGAACTGTTCAATGTGCAAGGCGCATTACAGCAGAGCATTGCGCTGCCGGCCGGCATGGTCGAGGAAGAGGTGCTGCTCAGCCCAAGCGTGCCCCGTGAGATTCTGCTGCTGGTCAATGTCGGCGTCGATCCGCTCAGGCACCATAAGGACCTGAACATTCTGATGACCACCGAACGAACGGACTCGCTGAGCTATGCCGGGGTACGCGAAAATCTGGTGCTGACCTTCGATCAGATCACTCTTAACAGCTGGAACGAAGTGCTGGTCAGTCGCTTCGACGGCCCCTCTGCGCTGATGGACTGCCTGACAGACTTGCTCAACGGCCCGCCGGAGAACGCCGCGAGGCCTGTCATCCGCGTGCGCTGCTTTTGCCACAACCGCGCGCAGGCCATCGCCCAGCGCGTGGAGGAACTCATCGGCACGGCGCAACTGTTGCTGGACCGGCGCCTGAATCATCGCTATCTCATCCAGGTCGAACAGCGGTATCACGTGCTGAAAATGATCCCCGGCCAGGTCAGTCATGTCACGCTCGAAAACCTGCCGGCGCTCTTTGACTATCTGGGCGCAGAGCTTTCCGCCTACAGCCCGCTTCATCTGGACCCCCAGGCACTGGACGACTCGGACTTGTCGCTGTTTATCCCGCACGGCCAGCCCGAGTGCATTCAGGTGTTTTACCGGATCAACGAACCGAACGCCGACCTGTACGTGCTCGATGAGCGCAATGCGTTGTGGCATCAGCAGGTGCCTTATCACAGTGAATCCAGCCTGCTGGTGCCGCTGCAGCGCTTTTTTCAATCGTTGATGTATCGGCGCGTGACGCTGCTGCCGCTGGACAACCCGCTGGAATCAACGTCGCTGGAGGCTTTGTATTACCGCATAAACCCCGATGGATCAGGCCGGGCCCGCCGCGTTGAGCATCGCCCGACACCAACAGTGCTCAACGACCCATCGTTTTTTGATGTGCAGGCGATCATCGAGGAGGCGTCGCCCGGACAGGTCAGCGTGACGCTGTATTGCGACGGGATGGAGTTTTCCGAGTTGGAGTATGGCGATCAGCTGTTCAGCGTCGTGGCGCGACGGATTCTCGAGCAACGTCGCGAGCCACAACGTTACCGCTGCTACATCACTGATCTGGACCTGTCCGGGATACTGGGGGACACGCGCGGGCAAACGATCCTGTTCCTGCGCTACAAGGCCAAACTGGAAAAGTCACTGAATGCCGCGATGGATGAGGCTTGATGCCAGTTGCGGCCAGACATCAGGCCCGGCATCGCGACAGGACCGGCTCCCACAGATTCAACTTTTCCAAGAGGGCCGTGACCTACATGTGATCGGAATTTGCACTGCGACGCTGATCCGCCTGCCGCACGATCTCGCGCCGGCGCTCATCGGTCGCCGCCCGCCACTCGCGGATGTCTTCAACGTGGCGATGACACCCCGTGCAGACTTTGTCTTCGTCGAGCCGGCAGATGCTGATGCACGGCGATGGCACAGCCGTGCTGACGTTGCTGAACAGCGGTTTCGGCGGTCTGACCGGCGTTGCGCTAGCAGTCACTGGCGGTTGCCGTCGCTGCCGTCGAGGGCGTCGAAGTCGATGTCTTCCCCGGCCTGCTGTTTAGCCAGACGGTGGAGCATCTCGCTCAACAGCTCTTCGCTCTTGTCGCAGATCCAGTGCTTCGCTTCTTCGTCGTAATCAAAGTGGAAACCACCTGACGCAGCCGCCAGCCATAGCTGACGCAGTGGCTCTTGGCGACTGAAGATGAACTGCGAGCTGTTTTCGAACTTGACGGTCAGCACACCGGCCGAACTCTCAAGGTCCAGATCCAGACCGCTCTCGTCGAAGATGTCCTGGAGCTTTTCCTGGGTGGCATCGACCAGATCGTGAAAACGGGCTTCGGTCAAACTCATTGCATGAACCTCAAAAGTGTCAGCGGATGGCGCAGCGACGCACGATACGGTCGCTCCCCGGCAAATGCAAAGCCTACCCGCCCAAGTGCAGATGTGGGAGTGGCTTCGGCCGGGAAGGCAGTAACGTCCGGCTCCACCGCAGGCTGCGTCAGAAATCCGCATGCGCTGCACTGTCTAATTGCGCGGCGGCGTCAAACCCCCGCCGGACGGGAACCCCAGCGCATAGGCAATCTGTCGGGTGGTCGGTATACTCGGGCGCAATTAATGCTTATACAAAGGATTTCGCCATGAAGCGCCTGATTTCCTCCCTGGCCGCGCTGCTTGCAGTTGCGTGTCTGGTCTCTGCCTGCGGTCAGAAAGGTCCACTGTATCTGCCCGACGACGACTCGTCCGCCGACGGCACCAGCCAGACCAAGTCGCACTCGCACAAGCATCAGACTTCGACCTACTAGGAATCAGTCATGGACGCCTTCAACTACCGCGACGGTGAGCTGTTCGCGGAAGGAGTGGCGTTGTCTGCCATCGCCGAACGTTTCGGCACGCCGACATACGTCTATTCCCGCGCGCACATCGAGGCGCAGTATCGCGCCTACGCTGATGCCCTGAGCGGCATGCCGCATCTGGTCTGCTTTGCGGTCAAAGCGAACTCCAACCTGGGCGTTCTCAATGTCCTGGCGCGCCTGGGCGCCGGTTTCGACATCGTTTCCCGTGGCGAACTCGAGCGCGTACTGGCAGCGGGCGGACAGGCTGACAAGATCGTCTTCTCCGGCGTCGGCAAGACCCGCGATGACATGCGTCGTGCGCTCGAAGTCGGCGTGCATTGCTTCAACGTCGAGTCCACCGACGAACTCGAACGCCTGCAAGTCGTCGCCGCCGAAATGGGCGTGCGCGCTCCGGTGTCGTTGCGCGTCAACCCGGACGTCGATGCCGGCACCCACCCCTACATCTCCACCGGCCTCAAGGAAAACAAATTCGGCATCGCCATCGCGGACGCCGAAGACGTTTACATTCGCGCCGCGCAGCTGCCGAACCTCGACGTTATCGGCGTCGACTGCCACATCGGCTCCCAGCTGACCACGCTCTCGCCTTTCGTGGATGCCCTGGATCGCTTGCTTGATCTGGTCGACCGGCTGGGCGACTGCGGCATTCTGCTGAAGCATATCGATCTGGGCGGCGGTCTGGGTGTGCGTTATCGCGACGAAGAGCCGCCACTCGCAGGCGAATACATTGAAGCCGTGCGTGAACGCCTTGATGGCCGCGACCTGGCGCTGATGTTCGAGCCGGGCCGTTTCATCGTCGCGAATGCTGGCGTGCTGCTGACCCGCGTCGAGTACCTCAAGCATACCGAGCACAAAGACTTCGCCATCGTCGATGCCGCCATGAACGACCTCATTCGTCCGGCGCTGTACCAGGCGTGGATGGACGTAACAGCGGTTCAACCGCGTGACGACGTGAAACGCACTTACGACGTTGTCGGCCCGATTTGCGAAACCGGTGATTTCCTGGCCAAGGAGCGCGAACTCGCACTGGCTGAAGGCGATCTGCTGGCAGTGCATTCGGCCGGCGCCTATGGCTTCGTGATGAGCTCCAACTACAACACCCGCGGACGTACGGCCGAGGTGCTTGTGGATGGTGAGCAAGCCTTCGAAGTGCGTCGCCGTGAAACCGTGACTGAGTTGTTTGCCGGCGAAAGCCTGCTGCCGGAGTAATCCCATGCTGCTGCGTTTTACCAAGATGCATGGCCTGGGCAATGATTTCATGGTGCTGGACCTTGTGAGCCAACACGCGCACATTTTGCCCAAGCACGCCAAGCAATGGGGCGATCGCCATACCGGTATCGGTTTCGATCAGTTGCTGCTGGTCGAGGCGCCGAACAATCCGGACGTGGACTTCCGCTATCGGATTTTCAATTCCGACGGCTCCGAAGTTGAGCAATGCGGCAACGGTGCGCGCTGCTTCGCCCGTTTCGTGCTGGACAAGCGGCTGACCGCCAAGAAGCAGATCCGCGTCGAGACCAAGAGCGGCATCATCGAGCTGGACATCCGCAACGACGGCCAGATCAGCGTGGATATGGGCGCGCCGCGTCTCGTTCCGGCGGACATACCGTTCGATGCGCCAGAGCAGGCCGCCAGTTATTCCCTTGATGTCGATGGCGAGTCCGTCGAGCTTGCGGCCGTGTCCATGGGCAACCCCCACGCCGTGCTGCGCGTCTACGACATCAACAACGCACCTGTGCATGTATTGGGACCGAAGATCGAGAACCATCCGCGCTTTCCGGCCCGGGTGAACGTGGGCTTTCTCCACGTCGTCGATCGCCAGCGTGCGCAACTGCGGGTGTGGGAACGTGGCGCCGGGGAAACCCAGGCCTGCGGCACCGGTGCGTGCGCGGCAGCCGTCGCGGCCATTACTCAGGGCTGGATGGATTCGCCGATGCTGATCGACTTGCCGGGCGGACGTTTGTCCATCGAGTGGGCAGGCCCCGGCCATCCGGTGATGATGACTGGCCCGGCTGTCCGGGTTTACGAAGGCCAAGTACGTCTATGAGCGAGTGTATCCGATGACCGACCAGCCTCAGACTTCAAACGACACGCCCGGCCAGTCCCCTGCCGAGAACGCAGTGCCTGCCCTTGAAGCCGAGGCGGTTTCGGCCTGGCTGCAACAGCACCCTGACTTTTTCGCCGAGCACGACGAACTGCTGGCGATGATGCGCGTCCCGCACCAACGGGGCGACACCGTCTCGCTGGTCGAGCGCCAGCTCAAACTGCTGCGCGAGCGCAACATCGAGATGCGTCACCGGCTTTCGCAACTGATGGACGTGGCCCGAGACAACGACCGGCTGTTTGAAAAAACCCGCCGGCTGATTCTCGATCTGATGGACGCGACCAGCCTGGAAGACATTGTCATCTGCGTGGAAGACAGCCTGCGCCAGGAATTTCAGGTGCCCTTCGTCAGCCTTATCCTGTTCAGCGACAACCCGATGACCGTCGGCCGCTGGGTAAGCGCCGCCGACGCGCAGAAAGCCATTGGCGGGCTGATGTCCGGCGGCAAGACCCTGTGTGGCGCACTGCGGGAGCATGAACTCGAGTTTCTGTTCGGCAGCGAGCAAAGCAGGGAAGTGGGCTCAACCGCCCTGGCTGCCCTCAACCACCAAGGCCTGCACGGTGTTCTGGCGATCGGCAGCCGTGATCCCCAGCATTACAAAAGCTCGGTCGGCACGCTGTTTCTCAGTTACATCGCAGACGTGCTCAGCCGCTTGCTGCCACGCTTTACCAATTCGCTGCGGTCGGTTCGCTAGTCATGGAGCGGCAACTGGAGGCTTACTGCACGCACCTGCGCAGTGAGCGCCAAGTGTCGAGCCATACGCTTGAAGCCTATCGCCGTGACCTGAACAAGGTCCTGGGGTTCTGCGAAAAGCAGCACATCGACAGCTGGAAAGCGCTGGATATTCAGGCCATGCGCAGCCTGGTCGCTCGCCTTCACCAGCAAGGTCAGTCGTCGCGCAGCCTGGCCAGATTGCTGTCAGCGGTTCGCGGCTTTTATCACTATCTCAACCGCGAAGGCCTTTGCGATCACGATCCGGCCAATGGCCTGTCACCGCCCAAGGGCGAGCGTCGCTTGCCGAAAACCCTTGATGCCGACCGCGCCCTGCAACTGCTTGAAGGCGGGGTCGAAGACGATTTTCTGGCCCGGCGCGATCAGGCCATCCTGGAGCTGTTCTATTCGTCAGGCCTGCGCCTGTCCGAGCTGACCGGGCTGAACTGTGCAGACCTGGATCTGGCGGACGGCCTTGTGCAGGTACTCGGGAAAGGCAGCAAGACCCGCGTTTTACCCGTCGGCAGAAAAGCCCGGGAAGCGCTGGAGGAATGGCTCAAGCAGCGGGCGCTCGCCAATCCGCAGGACGATGCGGTGTTCGTCGGACAGCAAGGCCACCGCCTGGGGCCGCGCTCGATCCAACTGCGGGTCAAGGCTGCCGGCGAGCGCGAGCTGGGCCAGAACCTGCACCCGCACATGCTTCGCCATTCATTCGCCAGTCATTTGCTGGAGTCGTCCCAGGACCTGCGCGCCGTGCAAGAGTTGCTGGGCCACGCAGACATCGCCACCACTCAGATCTACACCCATCTGGATTTCCAGCATCTGGCCACGGTGTATGACAGCGCCCATCCACGGGCCAAGCGCAAAGGTAACGCCGATAATGAGCATTAAGCTGATCACCTTCGATCTGGACGACACGCTGTGGGAAACCGCACCTGCGATTGTCAGTGCCGAAGCCAAGCTGCGCGAATGGCTGGCTGCCAACGCGCCAAAGCTCGGTGTGGTTACGGTGGAGCATCTGTGGGAAATCCGCTCGCGACTCATCGGAGAAGACCCGACGTTCAAGCACCGGATCAGTGCGTTACGCCGCACGGTGCTGTTTCACGCCCTTGAGGACGCCGGGTATGGTCATGCCGAAGCCCATGAGCTGGCGGACCAGAGCTTTGAAGTGTTCCTTCACGGGCGGCACCAGTTGGACATCTTCCCTGAAGTGGTGCCGACGCTGGAGATCCTGACCAAGTCTTACACGCTGGGTGTGGTGACCAACGGCAATGCCGACGTCCGCCGCCTGGGCCTGGCCGATTATTTCGCCTTCGCGCTGTGCGCCGAGGACCTGGGTATCGGCAAACCAGACCCTGCTCCCTTCGTTGAAGCGCTGAAACGCGGCAATGCCGATGCCAGTCAGGCCGTGCATGTCGGCGACCACCCCGGTGACGACATCGCCGGTGCTCAGCAGGCCGGCATGCGGGCGATCTGGTACAACCCCGGCGGCAAAGTCTGGGAAGCTGAAAAAGCGCCGGATGGCGAGATCAGCAGCCTGACGCAGTTGCCAGAGGTGCTGGCGCGCTGGGCCTGATCACTAAGTCCCGCTTCGTGCACGCCGCTCTTTGTAGGAGCGCGCTTGCCCGCGAACTGCGGTAGGTCAGCTACACATTTATATCAGGCACATCGCGGTTCGCGGGCAAGCGCGCTCCTACAACATTGCCCGATGCCAGTACCTGGCAACTAAACCACCCGAATCGCAGGCAATAAAAAACCCGCAGCGACAGCGGGTTTTTCATCAAGCGCAGAGCCAGTCCCTTAGATAGGGCGGCTGCCGTACTTGTTGTCGGGCTTCTTGGGCGGATCGGCGACCACGTTGGCCTCCACTTCCACGACCTTTCCACCGCGTGCGAGGAACTCTTCCATCGCGCGAGCCAGAGCATCACGCTCTTTGTTCTTGGCTTCCACGCTGGGCAATTCGTCAACCGACACGGCGGCCTTGGCCTTGCCTTTGGCCGGAGTCGCAGAGACTTCAGCGCTGTCATCGACCTCCACTGCATCTTCATCGGAAGCCGCTGCAAGCCCCTCACCGTCCTCCCCTTCTTCCAGATCGTCTTCCAGACCTTCTTCGATGTCGTCGTCGCTCATGTTCTACCTCATGACTTGCGAAAGCAGATTAGTTATAGCCCAGCCGGGCTTGATTTCTTGGACAGCCGGAAAAAATTCAACTACCGCGTAATTTTAGCGGTCGTGCCCTCACCCTGAAGCGTGACGAGCACATTACGGGCACCGCCTGCATCGCGGTGCTCGCCCAGATAAATACCTTGCCATGTGCCCAACGCCAGCCGTCCATTTGTAACCGGCAATGTAAGCTGGCAGCCAAGCAGACTGGCTTTGAAGTGCGCAGGCAGATCATCGGGCCCTTCGTCGTCATGCTCGTAGCCGTCGCGCCCCTGAGGCACCAGACGGTTGAAGAAACGCTCGAAATCGCGACGTACCGCCGGGTCAGCGTTCTCGTTGACGGTCAACGAGGCCGAAGTGTGTTGCAACCAGACATGCAACAGGCCGATGCGGCATTCGCGTAAATCGCTTATCCCCGCGACGATCTCGTCAGTCACCAGATGGAAACCGCGAGGCCTTGCCCGCAACGTGATCAAGGTCTGTTGCCACATACCGTTCTCCGCCCTTCGGCGCGCATTCTAACGCGCTGGAAAAAAAAACAAAGTGCGTAATGAGCGACGATTTTCAGGAGCGCTGAACAAGGGCGTTTATGCCCTCTCAAGCGTACAGAATCGTCAGGTTTGGCCGAACATTGCAGCGGATGTTCCTGGCTGGAACGCCTGCCCCCTGTGCGGACATCCCTATCGACAAACGCCAGACAAAAAAATGCCCGGAGACCCGGGCATTTTTTCATGGGTGGATTACAGGTTGTAACCACGTTCGTTGTGTTGCGCCAGATCCAGGCCGACCGCTTCTTCTTCTTCGGTGACACGCAGGCCCATGACCATGTCGAGCACCTTGAGAATGATGAAGGTCACGATCGCGGTGTAGATGACCGTGAAGCCAACGCCTTTGCACTGAATCCAGACTTGTGCCGCGATGTCGGTCACGGTGCCGAAGCCGCCCAGCGAAGGCGCTGCGAACACACCGGTCAGGATCGCGCCGAGGATACCGCCGATACCGTGAACGCCGAAGGCATCCAGGGAGTCGTCGTAGCCCAGCTTGCGTTTGAGGCTGGTGGCGCAGAAGAAGCAGACCACGCCTGCCGCCAGACCGATGATCAGGCCGCCCATCGGGCCGACCGTGCCGGCAGCTGGAGTCACAGCAACCAGACCGGCAACCACACCCGAGGCGATGCCCAGAGCGCTTGGCTTACCGTGGGTCAGCCATTCGGCGAACATCCAGCCCAGCGCTGCAGCAGCGGTAGCGATCTGGGTGACCAGCATGGCCATACCGGCGGTGCCGTTGGCCGCAGCCGCGGAACCTGCGTTGAAGCCGAACCAGCCGACCCAGAGCATGGCCGCGCCTATCAGGGTGTAACCCAGATTGTGCGGAGCCATTGGGGTGGTCGGGAAACCTTTACGCTTGCCGAGCACCAGGCACGCTACCAGGCCAGCCACACCGGCGTTGATGTGAACGACGGTGCCGCCCGCGAAGTCGAGAACGCCCCAGTCCCACAACAGACCACCGACGCCGCTCCAGACCATGTGCGCAATTGGCGCATAAACCAGAGTGAACCAGATCGCCATGAAGATCAGCATCGCGGAGAACTTCATGCGTTCTGCGAAAGCGCCGACAATCAGCGCCGGGGTGATGATGGCGAAGGTCATCTGGAAGGTCACGAAGACCGCTTCCGGGAACAGTGCCGCAGGACCGGTAATACTCGCTGGGGTAATGCCTGCCAGGAATGCCTTAGACAGACCGCCGACGAAGGAGTTGAAGTTGACGACGTTGGCTTCCATACCAGTGGTGTCGAACGCCATGCTGTAGCCGTAAACGACCCACAGGATGCTAATCAGGCCGGTAATGGCGAAGCACTGCATCATCACGGAAAGAATGTTTTTCGAGCGGACCATGCCGCCGTAGAACAGCGCCAGACCGGGGATGGTCATGAACAGCACCAGCGCGGTGGAGGTCAGCATCCAGGCGGTATCGCCGGAATTGAGTACAGGGGCTGCCACTTCGTCTGCCGCCATGGCCAAGCCAGGGGTTACGAGGGACAACAGGGCTCCTAGCCCTGCGAATTGACGCAGAGTCATATTGTTTTCTCCTGGGGCGTTGGGGTTTGGCGGCTTAGATTGCGTCGGTATCGGTTTCGCCGGTACGGATGCGGATGGCCTGTTCCAGATTGACCACGAAGATCTTTCCGTCACCGATCTTGCCGGTGTTGGCCGCTTTGGTTATCGCTTCGATAACGCGGTCCAGATCCTTGTCGTCGATCGCAACATCGATCTTCACCTTGGGGAGGAAGTCGACTACATACTCCGCACCGCGATAGAGCTCGGTGTGGCCTTTCTGACGTCCGAAACCTTTGACTTCAGTGACTGTGATGCCCTGCACGCCGATTTCGGACAGCGACTCGCGTACGTCGTCCAGCTTGAACGGCTTGATGATGGCAGTGACTAGCTTCATGAAACTTTCTCCCGAATTGGTGGACTTGCCCCAGGAAAACAAACCCGACTCAAGTCTAAGCGCAGTGTCTGGCTTTGTAACGCGTCGTGTCCGCAAGAGACCTGACCAGCTCCAGAAAACCGCTTCTGACGAAACATTCCCCGCTCCGCCTGCCGCACTGCATTCGTCACAGCGACTGCATCAGTGCATGGGTTACAAGCCACTAAGCAGAAAGCTTGCCATCTCATCGAGATGCATGAATTTCGGCAGTTCGACCGTTAATTCACGCCTTAGCGTAGTCATCGATTGTCATCACCGCACAACAACGGTGCGCCCGCGCCCGAGGCCATGCGCGAAAACCGTGCAGAGCGTTGCGTGCAGCGGAGGGTCGAAAGCTGCGTGCTACACTCGCGCCCTCTGATTCTGGAGTTTCATCATGCTCGCCCCCAAAGCCTTTCTCGACGCCCTGAGCGGCCACGCTTCCCGCCTGTTCAACGGCGAAACCCCGGTTCCACGCAGCGAATTCGAAACCCAGTTCAAGGCGCTGCTGCAGAGCGGCTTCAGCAAGCTGGACCTGGTCAGCCGGGAAGAATTCGACAGCCAGATGATCGTCCTCGCCCGCACCCGCGCCCGACTTGAGGCACTGGAAGTGAAAATGGCGGAGATGGAAGCGCAGTTGGCGCCGCAGCCGAAAGCGTCAGGGGATGAGCCGCAGCGTTGAGCTTCAGAACCTGAATGTGCTCAGGCGCAGTGCGCAATGCGCTGAACCTGGGCTTTGATCGCCTCACCTGGCTCGATCCCTGCTTTGGGCAGGTCGTAGGTGAGTTGCAAGTTCAGTCAGAACTCCGGGGTGGTCTCGAAGCACGCTGCCAGCCGTAGCGCCATGTCGGCACTGTATATGAAGGCTTTGTTCAGCCAGCCACTGGCGGGCAGCCTTGAGCGACGTGCCGAGCATAATAATTATCAAATTCGCCAGCTTCGACGAACTGAAAACCATGACGAGTGTAGAACCGATTTGAAGCGCTTTCCTTCAGAGCCCCAACGTATAACGTCAGTGCCGCCGCATCTGTTTCCGTAAAGATCTGACGAAGAACAATCGAACCTATTCCTGATCCTTGCGCGTCTGGCTTGATGTAGAGGTGATCGAGCAACAAACCGTCAACGCGCGGTTTGACCACGACAAAACCCACCCGCTTTCCGGCAACCAAAACGTGGCGGGTAAATTCGGGGGAAAAGCCTTCGCGAAAACGCTCTCGGGCGCGCACGGGATCGAAGCGTCCAATCCGCTCAAGGCTCTCACGCATGGCGTCGAGCCGGATGGCAACAAGCGCTTCGAAGTCACAGGCTCGCGCCCCGGCGAAGGTGACCGTAGCGGCCAACGGTTCGAGAAACTCCTCGCTTGGAATTTCCCCTGGATGCACGGGCCCCTCTCCATTACGGGTCATCACTCCTCCTTCCTTCCATTCATACACATGCCGTAGAACATGCACGGGGCCACGCGCCGGAGCAATGACTATCCTTAAGCTCGCCGCAGGAAGCGGTGCTGCCTACAAGGAAAGACATGTCCCTCGCCATTGTTCTGAGCCGTGCCCAAGTTGGCGTTGAAGCGCCTGCCGTGACCGTCGAAACCCATCTCGCCAATGGGCTGCCGAGCCTGACGCTGGTGGGTCTGCCGGAAGGTGCGGTGAAGGAAAGCAAGGATCGGGTGCGCAGTGCGATCCTCAACTGTCGGCTGGAATTCCCTGCGCGGCGCATCACCTTGAATCTGGCGCCTGCCGATTTGCCCAAGGACGGCGGACGCTTCGATCTTGCCATCGCGCTTGGCTTGCTCGCCGCCAGCGCGCAGGTGCCGACGCTTGCGCTGGAGGGCATTGAGTGCCTGGGGGAGCTGGCGTTGTCCGGTGCGATTCGGCCTGTGCAGGGCGTGCTCCCGGCGGCGCTCGCTGCGCGGGAAGCGGGACACACGCTGATCGTGCCGGCGGTGAATGCCGAGGAAGCGTGTCTGGCGTCAGGCCTGAAGGTAATCGCGGTCAGTCATCTGCTGGAGCTGGTGTCGCACCTGAACGGCCATACGGTCATCCCGCCCTATAAATCCAATGGCCTGATTCTGCAGACCCAGCCTTATCCCGACTTGAGTGAGGTGCAAGGCCAGACTGCCGCCAAACGCGCTCTATTGGTAGCCGCCGCTGGTGCCCATAACCTGCTTTTCAGCGGCCCTCCCGGCACCGGTAAAACGCTGCTCGCGAGCCGTTTGCCCGGGCTATTGCCGCCGCTGGATGAGCTCGAAGCGCTGGAGGTGGCGGCGATTCAGTCGGTTGCCAGTCACGCTCCGCTGACCAGCTGGCCCCAGCGCCCTTTTCGGCAACCCCATCATTCGGCATCGGGCCCTGCCTTGGTCGGTGGCGGCAGTCGCCCGCAACCCGGCGAAATCACCCTCGCGCACCACGGCGTGTTGTTTCTGGACGAGCTTCCGGAATTTGACCGGCGCGTGCTGGAGGTGCTTCGCGAACCGCTCGAATCGGGCCACATCGTGATTTCCCGCGCGCGGGATCGGGTGCGCTTTCCGGCGCGCTTTCAGCTGGTGGCGGCGATGAACCCCTGCCCGTGCGGTTATCACGGCGAGCCGACCGGGCGCTGTCGCTGCTCAACTGATCAGATTCAGCGTTACCGCAACAAGCTGTCCGGGCCGCTGCTCGACCGGATTGACCTGCATCTGACGGTCGCCCGCGAAACCACGTCTTTAGCGGCAACGCCCGATTGCAAGGGCGAAAGCGCCAGCGCAGCGGAGGTGGTATCCGAAGCCCGACAGCGCCAACAACGACGCCAGGGCTGCGCCAATGCATTCCTTGATCTGCCCGCACTGCGTCAGCACTGCGCGCTGTTGCCGGAAGACGAAGCCTGGCTCGAGAATGCTTGTGAACGTCTGAACCTCTCTCTGCGCGCTGCACACCGATTGCTGAAAGTGGCGCGCACGCTGGCCGATCTGGAGAAGGTGGACGCAATCGCCCGATGCCACATTGCTGAGGCTTTGCAGTATCGGCCTTCGTCGAACTAAAGATCTTCGTTGTGCGTATCTCAAATGAGATACATAGTGATCTTTTTCAGGAGTAGCCCTCATGACAACCCAGACTTCAATGCTGCATGTGAGGATTGATCAGGCACTTAAAAACCAGGCATCGGAGACCTTGGCCAACTTTGGCCTCACCATTTCCGATGCAGTGCGTATTTTGCTCACTCGGGTAGTCCGCGAAGGCGGTCTACCCGCTGGCCTCGGCGCACACCCGGACGCTTACGATCAGTGGTTCAGGGGCAAGGTGCGTGAAGCCATGGACGACTCGGGGCCGACGCACTCGCACGAGGATGTCATGGCTGCCGCTACCGAATTACTTGAAAGGAAGCGCGGTGCTGACAATTGAATGGAGCAAGTATGCCAAGGACGATTTGCTGGCGATCCTTGAATACATCGCCGGCCATGACGCCAAAGCAGCGTGGCGCTTGAAGGAGGAGATCGATGTTCGTATCGGCCACCTCCCTCGCCATCCAACGCTTTATAAAGCCGGTCGGGAAGCAGGAACCAGGGAGATCGTAGTGGCTCCGAACTATTTGGTGGTGTACGCCGAAACCCCCACAACCCTGCTCATACTTCGCGTTTTACATGCTGCACAACAGTGGCCGCCAAAAGCCTGAGATTTGGTGCCGGTCCCGGTACGCACTCAAGTACCACCAACTCTCCCGCCTCACCGAAACCGATCCACTTCCTTCTGCAAGTCAGACGCGACCGCGTTCAGCTCTTGAGCCGTGATCGCCAGGTTGGACACGACTTCGCGTTGCTCGCTGTTCGCCAGGGCGATGCTTTGCAGGTTGGCGCTGAGCAGCGTTGCGGTGTTGCTCTGCTCCTGGGTAGCCGTGGTGATGGACGTAAATTGCTCACCGGCCGAGCGGCTTTGTTCGTCGATCTGGGCCAGGGCTGCGGCGACTTTGGCGTTGCGCGACAGGCCTTCCTGCATCAGTGCGTTGCCTTGCTGCATGGTGCTGATTGCGTTGCTGGTCTCCAGCTGAATGCTGCTGATCATGCCGGAGATTTCATCGGTGGCCTGACGCGTACGTGATGCCAGGCTGCGGACTTCATCCGCTACCACCGCGAAACCACGGCCTTGCTCACCGGCGCGTGCTGCTTCAATCGCAGCGTTGAGGGCCAGGAGGTTGGTCTGCTCGGCGATCGAGGTGATGACGCTGACGATCCCGCCGATCTCTTGCGAGCGCTGGCCCAAGGTATCGATCACTGTCGCGGTGCTGCTCAGCGAGCCTGCGATTTGCTCCAGCGAGGCCGACGCCTCTTCCATGGACGTGCGACCGATGCGGGTCTGCTGAGCATTGCCCTGCGCCATGCGTTCGGTGGTGCCCATGTTGTCGGCGATGGTCAGGGCCGTGGCGCTGAACTCCTCCACTGCACCGGCCATGCTGGTGATTTCGCCGGATTGCTGCTCCATCCCTTCATAAGCGCCGCCCGACAGGCCGGACAATGCGTTGGCACGACTGCTCACTTCCAGCGCGGCCGTGCGGATGTGGGACACCATGGTTTCCAGCGCCTGGCCCATCTTGTTGAAGCTGCCTGCCAACTGACCAATTTCGTCATGGCTGGAAATGTTCAGACGTGCGCTCAGATCACCAGCGCCCAACGCTTCCGCCTGACTGACCAACGCCGACAGCGGCCGCAGCTTGCTGCGCAACAGCCAGATCGCGGCACCGACAGCGATCAACATCGCCAGCAGACTGCCGATGGCCAATTGCGTGCCGACGCTCCAGGTCACTGCGCTGATTTCATCCTTGGGCATCGTCGCCAGAACCGTCCAAGGGCCGCCGGCAAACTTCTCGCCGACGGTATAGAAATCTTCACCGGCGTCCTGCCAGAAACGCCCGACGCTCGGCGTCTTGCCGAACTCGGCCAGCGTGGTGGCGGCCTGATCCAGGTCCTTCACGCCCGCAGGCGGCACCAGCCATTTGTTCTGTTCATCGAGCAGGGCCAGCGAGCCGGTGGAACCGATGCGGAAGTTTTTCAGGTTGTCGAACTGCGCCTTCTGCGCGTCGGTGTAGTCGAAACCGACGAACAGCACGGCAATGACCTTGCCGCTGGCGTCACGCACCGGGCTGTACTGCGTCATGTACAGACGATCGAACAACAGCGCGCGACCGACGTATCCCTGGCCGGCTAGCAGCTTGTCGTAGGCCGGATGCTTGTGATCCAGCGAGGTGCCGAGGGCGCGTGAGCCGTCCTGTTTGCTCAGGGAAGTGCTGACGCGCACAAAGTCGTCGCCGCTGCGAACGAAGACCGTCGCCACGCCGGCCGTCATTTTCTTGAAGTCGTCGACTTCGGTGAAGTCGTTGTTCAGCGCATTGCCGTTGAGCAGTAACGAAGGGGTCTGCACGCCCGCGACCGCAACCTGCTGATCAGCCTGCACGCTCAGGCCGCCCGAGAAACGCTTCTCGAACAGGCCGCTCAAACGCTGGGTGCTGTCACGCAGGGTGCTGTGGAACGTGTTCAACTGGTCGGCGAGCAATCGGGCTTCGCTGCCCATGTGCTCTTCGCGAATAACCAGGTTTGCCGAGTCCAGTGAGCGCAGGGCGAACAGCGTGCTGCCACTGATGACGACGGCCAGAATAACGGCCAGGGCGATGCCGAGTTGCGAAGCAATTCGGGCGCGAGGCTGAGACATTGGAGCTCCTTGCCGAACGACTGGGCCGTCCTGATCTCAGGAACACCATTCGGACGAATCTAATAGAGAGGATTGATGAACCGATTGAGGAGAACCGGCTCGCAATTACAGCTTCGGCTGACAAACGAAATACTTGAGTCCTACACCGTTTGAGGACGGAATTAATTCCCTTTTTGGCGGTCATGAGGCCGCTTTCGGCCGGGGAGCACTCCAAGACTTACTCCAGAATAGTGACGTCCGGTAATGCCATTGCCTGCACTTCGCCCTGCAAAAAGTCACTCAGTCGCCGCATCCGCTCGCCGCCCGGACGAGTCTTGGGCCAGACGAGGTAGTAGTTTTCACCGCTGACCACTGCCGTGCGCCACGGCAGGCTGAGTCGGCCCTGGGCGACGTCCTCCGCCACCATCAACAGATCGCCCATCGAAACGCCATAACCCCGGGCCGCCGCAATCATGCCCAACTCAAGCGTGTCGAATACTTGGCCGCCCTTGAGCGAGACCCGGTCAGACAAGTCCATGCGCTCGAGCCATCGGCGCCAGTCGCGTCGATCGGGTGTGGGGTGCAGCAGTTCGGCGCCGGCCAGCCGTTCCGCGTCCCACGGCGCGTCATCCAGCAGCGTCGGGGCGCCCACGGGAATCAGCCATTCCGGGAACAGGTAAGTCGCCTCCCACTCCGGCGGGAAATGCCCATGGCTGAGCAACACCGCGCAATCGAACGGCTCCTGGGTGAAGTCGACGCTGTCGATGTCCATCCACGCGCTGGTGAGTTGCACCTCGTTGCCCACCTGCAGATGGCGAAAACGACTCAGCCGCGCCAGCAGCCAGCGCATGGTCAGGGTCGATGGAGCCTTCATGCGCAAGATGCCCTCCTCCGCCATCAACGCGCTGCACGCTCGTTCCAGGGCTGAAAAGCCTTCCCGCACGCCCGGCAGCAATTCGCGGGCGGCTTCGGTGAGCTGCAGATTGCGACCGTTGCGGCGGAACAGACGGCAGGCGAAGTGCTCTTCCAGGGTGCGGATATGCCGACTCACGGCACTCTGGGTGATCGATAGTTCTTCGGCGGCGCGAGTGAACGAGCTGTGTCGCGCAGCGGCTTCAAACGCGCGCAGAGCATACAGAGGCGGGAGGGTGCGAGACATCGGCGTAGATTCCTCAGGCAGTCAGGCGACTCCGGTCACTCTACTGCAGAAATACCAGGATGAGTTTTACTCATGCGAGTTATCGGATTTATCCCTTTGTGCATCCCTGCCTGAATCCCCACAATGGCCAGCCTGCCAACACCCGCAAACCCGAGCGCAAAGACCATGCACCAGCACGCCTTCAAAGAACTGTGGATCATCCTGCGTCTTGCCGGGCCGCTGATTGCTTCGCAGATGGCGCACATGCTGATGGTGTTCACCGACACCGTGATGATGGGCAAGCTGGGCCCGGAATCCCTCGCCGGGGGCGGGCTGGGCGCCGCGAGCTACAACTTCGTGTCGTTCTTTTGCGTGGGTGTCATGGCAGCGGTCGGTACATTGGTGGCGATCCGCAAAGGCGCGAATGATCATGCCGGTGTGACTCGCCTGACCCAGGCTGGTTTGTGGCTGGCGTGGGGCATGGCGCTGATTGCCGCGCTGATTCTGTGGAACCTCGAGCCGATCCTGCTGCAGTTTGGTCAAGATGAAGCCAACGTTCACATGGCCAGTGAGTTTCTGATCACGCTGCCATTGGCGCTGCCCGGCCTGCTGAGTTTCATGGCGTTGCGCGGATTCACCAGCGCGCTGGGGCGTGCTACACCCGTGATGGTGATTAGCCTGGTCGGGGTGGCACTGAACTTCGGGCTCAACTACGCGTTTATCAACGGGCTGTTCGGCCTGCCGCACTGGGGCCTGATGGGCATTGGCTTGGTCACGGCCATTGTCACCAACGCCATGGCCCTGGCCCTCGCCCTGCACATTCGTTATCACAGCGCCTATGCGGCGTATCCCCTTCACAAAGAACTGCTGAAACTCTCGCGCAGCTGCCTGAAAGAGCTGTGGCGTCTGGGCCTGCCGATTGGCGGCACCTACGCGGTTGAGGTCGGGCTGTTCACCTTCGCGGCGTTCTGCATGGGCGCCATGGGCAGCACCCAGATGGCCGCGCACCAGATCGCCCTGCAGTCGGTGTCGATGGCGTTCATGGTTCCTGTCGGGATTTCCTACGCGGTGACCATGCGCATCGGCTTGCATTACGGCGCCGGAAACCTGCTGCTGGCGCGGACTGCCGGACGCATGGGGATTGGCTTCGGCGGGCTGCTGATGCTGTCGTTCGGCATTCTGTTCTGGGTCGCGCCCCACGCCGTGATCGGTTTGTTCGTGGACGTCAACGATGCGAAATACCAGGGTGTGGTCGAGCTGGCGGTGAAGCTGCTGGCGATCGCAGCCTGGTTCGAGATTCTCGACGGCACGCAGACCATCGCCATGGGCGCCATTCGGGGATTCAAGGACGCCAAGACCACATTCCTGATCGGACTCGCGAGCTATTGGGTCGTCGGCGCGCCGTTGGCATGGGGCCTGGGGTTTCTCGCGAACCAGGGCGCAGTCGGCGTGTGGTGGGGATTGGCGATCGGCCTGCTCTGCTCAGCGGTTGCACTGACGTGGGCATTCGAGCGCAAGACCGCGCGGCTGCTGCGCAAAGAAGCGACGGGCGTTGTTGTGATGGGATAGGCCTCTGCAATCTGTAGGAGGGCGTACTCACAATTCAGGGCGGACGCAGATCCACTGTAGGAGCAATCGGAGGTTACGACGGTCGCGAAGGCGATGGGTCTGGAACATCCGTGTTGCCTGACCCACCGCGTTCGCGGGCAAGCGCGCTCCTACAGAATCTGTCCGAGGCGTGTCGAAAAATTGCGCCGCCCCTCACTGGCTCTGCAGCGCAGTCCCTTTGCTCTGATCCATCGCGAGATAATTCATCAGCTCCGGCAATGCCAGCGGGTGGCTGATGAGAAACCCTTGAGCCTGATCGCAGTTGAAACTGCGCAGCAATGCCAGTTGCTCAGGGGTTTCGACGCCTTCGGCCACCACTTCGAGGCTGAGGTTGTGGGCCAGGTTGATCATGGCGTGGACCAGCTTGCGGTTTTCCTCGCGCTGCTCCATTTCACCGACAAAGCTCTTGTCGATCTTCAACAGCGTGATCGGCAGGCTGTTGAGGTGCACGAAGGATGAAAAGCCCGTGCCGAAATCGTCCAGCGAGAAACGCACACCCAGCCGGCCCAGCGCGTCCATGGTCTGCTTGACCAGGTCACTGCGGCGCATGACGGCTGTTTCAGTGAGTTCGAATTCCAGCCATTGCGCGTCAATACCGCGATCGGCGATCAAGCGGCTGAGCGTCGCCAGCAACTGGTTATCCTGGAATTGACGGAATGAAAGGTTGATTGCCATGTGCAGCGGCGGCACGCCCTTCTCGCGCAGGGCCTGCATGTCGCGCAGCGCACGGGCGATGACCCAGTATCCCAGCGGGACAATCAGCCCGCTTTGCTCGGCCAGCGGCACAAACTCGCTCGGCGGTAGCAAGCCGCGCTCAGCGTGGCGCCAGCGCACCAATGCCTCCAGCCCCAGAATGTGCCCGGTGTTCAGGCATAGGCGCGGCTGGTAATGCAGCTCCAGCTCGTCGCGACGCAAGGCCCGGCGTAGCTCACTTTCCAGGTCGGCGAGACTGCGGGCATTGCGGTTGATGCGTTCGTTGAAGACGTGAAAGGTACAGCCCTGCGTGCCCTTGGCCTGCTGCATGGCGATGTGCGCATGCCACATCAGTGGATCGGCGCCGCCGTTGAGACGGGCATATGCGATGCCCAGGCTGCAACCGATCAACAGGCTTTCGCCATCGATCCAATACGGTTCGGACAAGGCTTCGGTGATGCGCTCGGCAATGGACTCCGCGCGCTCAGGTGCCCGTCGAGTGTCGATCAGGAGGGCGAATTCGTCGCTGCCCAATCGCGCTAGTTGATCGCACGCCTCCAGTTGACCTTTCAGCCGGGCGACCACTTGCAGAATCAGTCGATCGCCCGCCTGATGACCCAGCGCGTCGTTGGCGCGCCGGAAGTTGTCCAGATCCAGATGCCCAAGCGCCAGGCCACGACCATCGAACTCGGCCAGCCGGGCGGCCAACAGCGTCTGAAAGCCCTGTCGATTGGCGATGCCGGTGAGAGGATCCTGCTCGGCGAGGCGATTGAGCGTGGTTTCCAGCACGCCCCGTTCGCGCACATGACGCAGACAACGGCGCAAGGCCTGCGGGGTAAGGACGTCTCGCACCAGCCAATCACTGACGCCGACAGGCTCTTCGTCCGGTTCTGTCTCGAAAAGCAATACGGTGGGCCAGCGGCATTGGCCGGCGGCGGGCTGAAGGGCTTCAGTGGTGAAAAGGATTCCGGGGACGGCGAGGTCTGTTTGATCGCCAGCGGCAGCCCAGCTGGGCGCGCAGTCAAGGACGGCGGCGTCTCCGATCGGTGCCAGGCACTCGCGCAACGATGCCGGCCATTCGGGCGAGTCCGCCAGAATCAGCAAGCGCAAGGGTTCGACAGGCGTAGACAAGCTAACTCCCCACACAAACGTAAAGACCTTGGCGCACCCCCGAATGAGGGTCGTCAAACGCGAGAATCATCCGCAATACGCAAATGTAACAAAACGGCGAAATATAGATAGCGCGGCGCATCACAGTGTCGGACGGTGGCTGCACAATCCGCTGACCCTGTTAAAATGCCCGCCCTTTTCAAAGCGACCCCATTTTTCCCCATGTCCCGACTCAATCCCCGGCAACAGGAAGCCGTGAACTACGTCGGCGGCCCTCTTTTGGTGCTCGCCGGCGCTGGCTCCGGCAAGACCAGCGTGATCACACGCAAGATTGCCCACCTCATCCAGAACTGCGGCATCCGAGCCCAGTACATCGTCGCCATGACCTTTACCAACAAGGCAGCGCGGGAGATGAAAGAGCGCGTGGGGACCCTTCTGCGCAGCGGCGAGGGGCGCGGCCTGACGGTTTCGACGTTCCACAACCTGGGCTTGAACATCATCCGCAAGGAACACGCCCGTCTGGGCTACAAGCCCGGGTTCTCGATCTTCGACGAAACCGACGTCAAGGCGCTGATGACGGACATCATGCAGAAGGAATACTCGGGCGACGACGGCGTCGACGAGATCAAGAACATGATCGGCGCCTGGAAAAACGAACTGATTCTGCCGCCCGAGGCCCTCGCCAATTCGCGCAACCCAAAGGAGCAGACCGCCGCCATCGTCTACAGCCATTATCAGCGCACGCTGAAGGCATACAACGCGGTGGATTTCGACGACCTGATTCTGCTGCCGGTGAAGCTGTTCGAAGAGCACGCCGACATTCTGGAAAAGTGGCAGCACAAGGTGCGCTACCTGCTCGTCGACGAGTATCAGGACACCAACGCCAGCCAGTATCTGCTGGTGAAGATGCTCATCGGCACGCGCTGCCAGTTCACCGTTGTGGGTGACGACGATCAGTCGATCTACGCCTGGCGCGGCGCACGGCCGGAAAACCTGATGCTGCTCAAGGACGATTACCCGTCGTTGAAAGTGGTGATGCTGGAGCAGAACTATCGCTCCACCAGCCGGATTTTGCGCTGCGCCAACGTGCTGATCGCCAACAACCCTCATGCGTTCGAGAAGCAGCTGTGGAGCGAGATGGGTCACGGCGATGAAATCCGTGTGATTCGCTGCAAGAACGAAGACGCCGAAGCCGAGCGCGTGGCCATCGAAATCCTCAGCCTGCACCTGCGCACCGACCGGCCGTACAGCGATTTCGCGATCCTCTATCGCGGTAACTATCAGGCCAAGCTGATCGAGCTGAAGCTGCAGCACCACCAGATTCCGTATCGGCTGTCCGGGGGCAACAGCTTCTTCGGACGCCAGGAAGTGAAAGACCTGATGGCTTACTTCCGCCTGCTGGTGAACCCCGACGACGACAACGCCTTCTTGCGCGTGATCAACGTCCCGCGCCGGGAAATCGGCTCCACCACCCTTGAAAAGCTGGGCAACTACTCGACCGAGCGCAAGGTGTCGATGTACGCCGCCACCGACGAGATTGGCCTGGGTGAACATCTGGACGCCCGCTTCACCGACCGCCTCAGACGCTTCAAGCACTGGATGGACGGCGTGCGCCAGCAATGCGCGACGCAAGACCCGATTGCCGCTTTGCGCAGCATGGTCATGGACATCGATTACGAAAACTGGATTCGTCAGAACAGTTCCAGCGACAAAGCCGCCGACTACCGCATGGGCAACGTGTGGTTCCTGATCGAGGCGCTGAAAAACACGCTGGAGAAGGACGAAGAAGGCGGCATGACGATCGAGGAAGCCATCGGCAAACTGGTCCTGCGCGACATGCTCGAACGTCAGCAGGAAGAGGAAGACGGCGCCGAAGGCGTGCAGATGATGACGCTGCACGCCTCCAAGGGCCTGGAGTTTCCGTACGTGTTCATCATGGGCATGGAAGAGGAAATCCTCCCGCACCGCTCCAGCATCGAGGCCGATACCATCGAAGAAGAACGCCGCCTGGCCTACGTGGGCATCACCCGCGCGCGGCAGACGCTGGCGTTCACCTTCGCCGCCAAACGCAAGCAGTACGGCGAAATCATCGATTGCCTGCCGAGCCGGTTCCTCGACGAACTGCCACCGGACGATCTCGCCTGGGAAGGCAACGATGACACGCCCGTTGAAGTCAAAGCCGTACGCGGCAACACAGCCTTGGCGGACATACGCGCCATGCTGAAAAGATAACGTTCATTTCGCGCACATCGCGCTCTGAGGACCACACACGTGGAAGCACTGCACAAGAAAATTCGCGACGAAGGCATCGTGCTTTCCGATCAGGTATTGAAGGTCGACGCGTTTCTCAACCATCAGATCGACCCGGTGTTGATGCAGCAGATCGGCGACGAATTCGCCACGCTGTTTGCCGACTCGGGCATCACAAAAATCGTCACCATTGAGGCGTCGGGTATCGCCCCTGCGGTCATGACCGGTTTGAAGATGGGCGTTCCGGTGATCTTCGCGCGCAAGCATCAGTCGCTGACCCTCACTGAAAACATGTTTTCCGCATCGGTTTACTCGTTCACCAAGCAGACCGAAAGCACCATCGCCATTTCGACCCGTCACCTGAACAGCAGTGATCGGGTGCTGATCATCGACGATTTCCTGGCCAACGGTAAGGCGTCCCAGGCGCTGATCTCGATCATCAAGCAAGCGGGCGCAACCGTCGCCGGCCTGGGTATCGTGATCGAGAAGTCGTTCCAAGGCGGCCGCGCCGAGCTGGACGGTCAGGGCTATCGTGTAGAGTCACTGGCGCGCGTGCAGTCGTTGAAAGATGGCGTTGTGACGTTCGTTTGATACCCAAGGCCTGCATTTGACACGCCGCACGTCCTGTAGGAGCGCGCTTTCCCGCGAAGACGCCGTAACCGTCGACCTCCGCATCACAGACACACCGCAGCATTCCTGCATCGGCAACAAAGGAGAGCACCATGATCATTGGCGAAAAACTGAGCGTAGAGGCGTTCTTCGATCCGCAGACCTCGACCATCAGTTACCTGGTCATTGACCGCTCTACGCTTCAAGCCGCGCTGATCGACAGCGTGCTGGATTACGACCCGAAATCCGGGCGCACCAGCACGCAGTCCGCAGACAAGCTGATCGGCAGGGTCCGCGAGCTGGGCGTTTCGGTGCAGTGGATTCTGGAAACCCACGTCCACGCCGATCACGTTTCGGCAGCGGCCTACCTGAAAGAACAACTCGGCGGCACCGTCGCCATTGGCAGCCACATCACCCGCGTGCAGAAAGTCTTCGGCACGCTGTTCAACGCCAAAGGCGACTTCGCCCGTGACGGCAGCCAGTTCGACCGGCTGCTGGAAGATGACACGCACTTTCAGATTGGCACGCTGCAGGCCAGTGCCATGCACACCCCCGGCCATACACCGGCGTGCATGACATACGTGATTGAAGCGGGTGACGAGGCCGTCGCGTTTGTCGGCGATACGCTGTTCATGCCCGACTACGGCACCGCCCGTTGCGACTTCCCCGGTGCCGATGCGCGCACGCTGTATCGCTCGGTTGGCCGAATCCTCAGCCTGCCGCCGCAGACGCGTCTGTTCATGTGCCATGACTACCTGCCGAACGGCCGTGAGCTGATGTTCATGACCACCGTCGCCGAGCAACGCGCCAGCAATATCCACGTGCGCGAAGGCATCGACGAAGACGCTTTCGTCGAGATGCGCGAGAAGCGTGATGCCACCCTCGACATGCCCATGCTGATCCTGCCTTCAGTGCAGATCAACATGCGTGGCGGCAATCTGCCGGAGGCGGAAGACAACGGCGTGCGCTACCTGAAGGTTCCGATCAACGCGCTGTAAATTCTGCCAGGCGCGCCGATCCAGCGCGCTCGCACCCAGAACCCATCCGGAAAGACCCACGGGACTTGCTCACTTAACATGAATGAACACGAACTGATCGGAGCCGGCCTCGGTACGATCATCGGCGCGGTGTTGGGACTGACAGGCGCGGGTGGCGGCATTCTTGCTGTGCCGCTGCTGGTTTTCGGGCTGGGCCTGACGATGATTGAAGCTGCGCCGGTGGGCCTTCTGGCAGTCGGGTTGGCTTCGGCGGTCGGTGCAGCGCTGGGGCTGCGCCAGGGCATCGTCCGTTACCGCGCCGCCATTTTCATTGCGATCATTGGCATCGCATTGTCGCCGGTAGGCCTGTGGCTCGCGCATCAACTGCCCAATGCGCCGCTGGCGTTGGGGTTTGCGCTGATTCTTTTTTATGTGTGCGGGCGGATCTACCGCAAAGCCGCTCACGAGCTGCGTCACGGTAAGCCGCCGGATCGAGGGGCATTCAGACCTTGCGTGGTCAATCCGTTGGTGGGTCGCCTCCGATGGACCCTGCCGTGCGCCCGCTCACTGGCGGCAACCGGTGCACTGGCCGGGCTGCTATCGGGTTTGCTCGGTGTGGGCGGTGGTTTTGTCATCGTGCCGGCATTGACCCGTTACACGGACCTTGAAATGAAGAGCATTGTCGCCACGTCGCTGGCGGTGATCGCACTGGTTTCGACGGGCAGTGTGATCACGGCCAGCGTCAGCGGCGCGATGCACTGGTCAGTGGGGCTGCCGTTCGCCGTCGGGGCCGTCGCCGGACTGATGGCTGGCAGACAGGTAAGCCGCTACCTCGCCGGCCCGAGATTGCAGCAATTGTTTGCCGTCAGCGGTTTTTTTGCCGCCGCGCTGCTGGTGATCAAAACCCTCGGCTGAGCGGGTGCAGCACGAAGGCGGTGGGTCTGTCGCATCAGTGTTGCCTGACCCAATGCATTCGCGGGCAAGCGCGCTCCTACAGTTTGTGGCGTTGCCCATATCTGCGTCGGACGCAAATCCACTGTAGGAGCAATCGGAGGTTACGACGGTCGCGAAGGCGGCGGGTCTGTGACATGAATGTTGCCTGACACACCGCAATCGCGGGCAAGGTGGAGCGCCACCCCGGTCACTCCTACAGTTTTGCCCCACACCCAACATCTGCGTCTGACGCAAATCCACTGTAGGAGCAATCGGAGGTTACGACGGTTGCGAAGGCGGTGGGTCTGTGACATCGATGTCGGCTGACACACCCCAATCGCGGGCAAGGTGGAGCGCCACCCCGGTCACTCCTACAGTTTTGCCCCACACCCAACATCTGCATCGGACGCAAATCCACTGTAGGAGCAATCGGAGGTTACGACGGTCGCGAAGGCGGTGGGTCTGTGACATCGATGTCGGCTGACATACCGCAATCGCGGGCAAGGTGGAGCGCCACCCCGGTCACTCCTACATTCCCAAGAAGGATCGGACCTAGGCAGTTGCCTGCAACCCCGCCAACACCAGCCGCTGATACAGCTCTTCTCGCAGTCCCTGTGGATGATCCAGGCCCATGCGCTGCAAGTGCTCCGGATACGCGCTCGCGTCAGGGGCTTCCAGCGTGGCCTTGCCCAGCTCGATGATTTCCGTGAGCTTGAACTTGCTCTTTAGCCAGTTCAGCGCGCGCAGCAAATCGCGCTCTTCAGCCGTGAAATCGCTGCCCAGCGGGTACTCGACGAATAGCGACGGGAACTGGTCGCGAATGTCCTTCAGCCGCTCGGGCGTGTTCTGGCTGAACAGCGGATCGAGGCGGAAATCCTTCGGCAGCTTGCCGGCCTTTTGCGCCTGATCGATCAGGCCCGGCTGGAAGCGTGAATCGCTGATGTTGAGCAGCGCCTCGATCACCGCAGAGTCGGTCTTGCCGCGCAGGTCGGCAATGCCGTATTCGGTGACGACGATGTCACGCAAATGCCTCGGTATCGTCGCGTGCGCATAGTCCCAAACAATGTTGGAACTGACCTCCCCGCCCGATTCACGCCAGCTGCGCAGGATCAGCACTGAACGAGCGCCCTCCAGCGCGTGGCCCTGAGCGACGAAGTTGTACTGCCCACCGACACCGCTGACCACCCGGCCATCGGCCAACTGATCTGAAACCGCTGCGCCCAGCAAGGTGACAGTGAAACAGCTGTTGATGAATCGCGCATCCCGCCGTTGAAGGCGCTTGAGCGTCTCGTTGCCGTAAAGCTCGTTGATGTAGCTGATCGCGGTCATGTTGATCTGCGCGATCTGCGCCGGCGTGAATTCCCGCAGCCGCTCGTAGAAGCTGCGCGGCCCGAGAAAGAAACCGCCGTGAATCAATACGCCGTCACCATAAACCGACTCGTCGAGCACTCCGTCGTTAGCCATCTGCTGCAGCTCGATGTCGGCGTACACCTTGCGGCGGATGATCCCGGCGTCCAGCAGCACCAGCAGGCCGTTGACCAACATTTCGCTGCAGCCATAAAGCCCCGTGGCGAATGGCATTACCCCGCCTTGCGCCTCAATCAACGGCTTCCAGGTAGAGATACCGTCCAGCTCGGCCAGGCACGCGCGGTAGGTTTCGTTATCGGCCTGGCGCGCAAGCAAGGCGGCGGTGAGGGCGTCGCCCATCGAACCAATGCCGATCTGCAACGTGCCGCCGTCGCGCACCAGCGTGCTCGCATACAAGCCAATGAAGTGATCCTGGACACCGACCGGCATGTTTGGCGTCGAGAACAGCGTGCTGCGCTCTTCGTGCTCGATCAGCAGGTCGAAGGTGTCGACGCCAACCTCGGCGCCTCCCTGCATATACGGCAGATCCGAGTGGACATGGCCAAGCATCAGAATGCGCTCGCCCGCCGCGCGGCGTTTTTCCACCATGGGCAGCAGGTCGAGGGTGATGTCGGGGTTGCAGCTCAGGCTGAGGTGACCGGGCCGTTGCGGGTCGCAGGCGATCAGTTGCGCAATCAGATTCAGGCCGTTGGCGTTGATGTCCCGCGCGGCGTGGCTGTAGTTGCTGCTGACATAGTCCTGCTGCGCTTCGACGCTGCCCAGCAGGCTACCGGGCTGCATGAAGAACTGCTGAACGTGAATGTTGGGCGGGAGGTCGTCCCGTCGCAGATCGGTGAGGAAATCCAGCTCCGGGTAATCGTCGAAGACGCGCTCCAGAAAGGGCTCGAGAAAACGTCCCTGCAAACCGTCGCCGCCATCCGGTCGCCCGAGGCACAGCGCGGTGTAGATGGTGAGATGCCGATCGGGCAGCGATTTGATTCGGGCGTACAACGCGTTGGCAAAGCGATTGGGCTTGCCCAACCCCAGCGGCATACCCATATGAATATGAGCCGGCAACTCGGCCAGCACGTGATCGACAGCTTGCTCGATCGAGCAGGAATGCGGCATCCGGCCTCTCCTGATTTTGTTATTTGATAGCGGTTGGACCGGGCCTTCAGAGGATTTGCTGCATTGCGCCGCTTGCGCCCATAAACACGACTGCCACTCGGCGACTCAATCCCGCTTCGTCTCGATCTCTACCAGCTTGTCCTCGATAAACCGTAAGTGTTGTTTTGCACCGTTGCGGGGGCCGTACACCCACAAACTAACCTTCGCTGTGCCGAGCTTCGGAACCCCGTTGCTTCTGAGCGCAGGCATCTGATCAACGCTGCTGTCAGGCGCCCCGCACTTCTGGCGGACCACGTCGGCGGTGTCCCCCAGACTGATAAGCGCCGTGCCGCAGCGCATCGTCGCGCTTGCAGCATCGGCGAAGAGCAAAACGGCCAGCCCGAGGAAGATCAGTTGTCGGTTAATCATGTCGCTGATCAGAAATTCGCCGGCGTGGCAGCGCTTATGAGTCGCGCAGGAACATCGAACGGGTTGCGAAAGCGATGCGGTCGGGAGCTCTCGAAATAGTAACTGTCGCCCTCTTCGAGCACGTAGGTATCAAGACCGACCACCAGCTCAAGACGGCCCTCGACCAGAATCCCGGTCTCCTCGCCCTCGTGCACGAGCATCTCGATGCCTGTGTCAGCACCCGGCGGGTAGACCTCGGAAAGAAACGCAATGGAGCGGCTCGGATGGGATTTGCCGACCAGTTTCATGGTCACCGCACCGTCCGAGATATCGATCAGTTCACTGGCTTTGTAGACCACTTGGGTCGGGTTTTCGGGTTCGAGCTCTTCGGAAAAGAACTCCACCATGGACATCGGTATGCCGCCCAGCACCTTGCGCAACGAGCTGATCGAGGGGCTGACGCTGTTCTTCTCGATCATGGAGATGGTGCTGTTGGTCACGCCCGCTCGTTTAGCGAGTTCACGCTGGGACAGACCTTTGAGTTTACGAATGGATTGCAGTCGTTCACCGACGTCCAATGCGGGAGTCCTCCTGATGATCAAGTTGGGTCAAGTGGCCGCCATCATGGCAACAGCGTTCAGTATTTACAACACTTGAGCCCATGGCCAGATCAGCAAAGGGACTGGCGGCCGTGACTGGCCGCGAAGGGATGGTTTGCAAGGGTTGGCGAGCGGAGATCAGGCCCCGTTATAGAGCCTCGGCACGCGCTTGAGATTGCAGAGAATCTGGTAGGGGATCATGCCGGCGTTCGACGCAACGTCACTGATGAGGATGTTCTTGCCCCACAGTTCGACGCGGCTGCCCAGCCCTGCCCCCGGCACGTCTGTGAGGTCGACGCAGAGCATGTCCATCGACACACGCCCGAGCAACTGGCTGCGATGACCGTCGACCATCACGGGAGTGCCGGTGGGCGCCTGGCGTGGATAGCCGTCGGCATATCCCATCGCGACCACACCGATACGCATGTTGCGCTCGGCAACGAATGTACCGCCGTAGCCCACCGGCTCGCCGACGGGCAGGTCGCGCACGCAGATCACCCGGGACTCGAGGGTCATGACCGGCTGCAAACGATCGGCGATCGTTTGCGGCTTCTCGAACGGCGTCGCGCCATAGAGCATGATGCCGGGACGCACCCAGTCACTCGGCACGCTGGGCCAGCCCATGACGCCGGGGGAATTGCGCAGGCTGACTTCAGCGGCCAAGCCGTTACGTGCCGATTGAAAAATCGCCACTTGCTCTTCAGTGCGCACGCTGTCGAGTTCGTCAGCGCGGGCGAAGTGGGTCATCAGGACGATCTTCGCGGCCTTGCCGCTGTTCAGCAGCCGCTGATGCGCCGCCTGAAAATCCGCGGGATGAATGCCAACGCGGTGCATGCCCGAATCCATCTTCAGCCATACGTTCAGCGGCTTGCCGAAGGCGGTTTGCTCGATGACGTCGAGTTGCCAGAGGGAATGCACCACGCACCAGAAATCATGCTCGACGATCAGCGCCAGTTCGTCGGCCTCGAAAAAACCTTCCAGCAGCAGAATCGGGGCGTTGATCCCGGCCTGACGCAGCTCCAGCGCTTCTTCGATGCACGCCACGGCAAAGCCGTCGGCCTGGGATTCAAGCGCCTGCGCAACCTGCACCGCGCCGTGGCCGTAGGCGTCCGCCTTGATGACGGCAAGCGCTTTGGCGCCAGCGGTTTCGCGCGCCAGTTGGTAGTTGTGGCGCAAGGCTTGAAGATCAATAAGGGCGCGGGCTGGACGCATGCTGGGGCTTCTTGGTCAGGGTTTCGGAATCTGTAGGAGCGCGCTTGCCCGCGATGGCGGTGTGTCAGGCGAGGTGGATGCAGCTAACCCATTTTTCG
>NZ_JBTOPV010000090.1:0-234 GCF_055284355.1 Pseudomonas sp. HP_01
CACCGCATCCCGTCAGTGAGACCTGCGACGCGGAGCGCCAGGGGATGCATTCCCACGCGGAGCGGGGGAACGATCAGGCGATCAAGGTTCATACCGCAGAATTGGCAGCGCCCAAACCGGCCTCTTCCCGGCTGAAGCCGGTCCTACAAAAGCACCGCATCCCGTCAGTGAGACCTGCGACGCGGAGCGCCAGGGGATGCATTCCCACGCGGAGCGGGGGAACGATCAGGCGAT
>NZ_JBTOPV010000091.1:0-229 GCF_055284355.1 Pseudomonas sp. HP_01
TGCGCAGGCTCAGGCAACACTGCCATCGCTGACCCACCGCCTTCGCCAGCAAGCCGGCTCCTACGGATCTTCATACAACTCAGACTCCAGGTTTGATGCCGATCCACTGTAGGAGCCGGCTTGCCCGCGAATGCGCAGGCTCAGGCAACACTGCCATCGCTGACCCACCGCCTTCGCCAGCAAGCCGGCTCCTACGGATCTTCATACAACTCAGACTCCAGGTTTGATG
>NZ_JBTOPV010000092.1:0-224 GCF_055284355.1 Pseudomonas sp. HP_01
GACGCCTTCCCGGCTGAAGCCGGTCCCACTGTTTGACCGCATATCCATAGTGGGACCGGCTTTAGCCGGTAAGAGGCCGGCGTGCTCGCCATCAGATGTGCGGTGTGACGACTGACGCCTTCCCGGCTGAAGCCGGTCCCACTGTTTGACCGCATATCCATAGTGGGACCGGCTTTAGCCGGTAAGAGGCCGGCGTGCTCGCCATCAGATGTGCGGTGTGACGA
>NZ_JBTOPV010000093.1:0-221 GCF_055284355.1 Pseudomonas sp. HP_01
CCCCCCCCCCCCCCCCCCCCCCCCCCCCCCCCCCCCCCCCCCCCCCCCCCCCCCCCCCCCCCCCCCCCCCCCCCCCCCCCCCCCCCCCCCCCCCCCCCCCCCCCCCCCCGCCCCCCCCCCCCCCCCCCCCCCCCCCCCCCCCCCCCCCCCCCCCCCCCCCCCCCCCCCCCCCCCCCCCCCCCCCCCCCCCCCCCCCCCCCCCCCCCCCCCCCCCCCCCCCC
>NZ_JBTOPV010000094.1:0-220 GCF_055284355.1 Pseudomonas sp. HP_01
CTGCCCTCTTCCCGGCTAAAGCTGGTCCCACTAACTAGATCGCGCGCATTGTAGGACCGGCTTTAGCCGGGAAGGCGTCATGTGACGCACCGCAAGACTGATGGCGTTCCCCACTGCCCTCTTCCCGGCTAAAGCTGGTCCCACTAACTAGATCGCGCGCATTGTAGGACCGGCTTTAGCCGGGAAGGCGTCATGTGACGCACCGCAAGACTGATGGCGT
>NZ_JBTOPV010000095.1:0-211 GCF_055284355.1 Pseudomonas sp. HP_01
CGGCTGAAGCCGGTCCTACGGGAGCGCGGCGTGCACGCTTGAAGGGACTGGACACTCCCCTTGTAGGACTGGCTTTAGCCGGGAAGGCATTGGAGGTCACACCGCGAAATTTGATGGTGCCCAACCGGGCCTCTTCCCGGCTGAAGCCGGTCCTACGGGAGCGCGGCGTGCACGCTTGAAGGGACTGGACACTCCCCTTGTAGGACTGGCT